>CAZAXA010000019.1:0-27895 GCA_964488965.1 uncultured Phaeodactylibacter sp.
GTTGACTTTGGGAATGTTGAACCATTTCACTACGGTCCACTTTTAAACCGGGGCAGGTTTTGCCGTAATTAAAAGTGTGCGGCAATGAATGGCAAATGCCGCTTTATCCGGCTGAGTTACCAATGAAGACGGGCCGGCTATTCTCCGCGCCTCATCCTTTGCCTCATCCCCTCCTCATTCCCCAGATCATACAAATACCCGTTGATGACCGCGTAGCGGCGCTGCCCGTCCTTTTCCAGCAGGAAGGAAGGGTTGCCGTTGAGGCGGATTTCGTTGGACGGGGCCTTGCCGGCGGCTGTAGCTTCGATGGGCAGCTCCGCCCACTGGCTGCGGGAGGGCGGCTTGACGAACTGAAAAGTGGTGTAACCCTGGCGCAGCAGAGCCGGCACATCCTGCCGGCGCAGTTCGTCCAGGCCGGCAAACACCTGCGGGTGGGTACTGCCGGGGATGATGCGATAGCCACGGGCGTCGAGCTGCTCGTAGGCATAGAAGGTCGACAGGTCGCCGATGTCGGCCAGGGAGGCGCGGTGGTAGTGTTCCTGATGGCCGTTGTAATCCACCTCGCTGTGGCGGAAACCCAGGTCGACGGTGTACCATTTGCCGTTCTTCTCCATCTGGGCCTCCCGGATGATGAGGTCGTGGAAGGCGCCGCTGTTGTTGAAGGGGATATTTTCGTAGGCCTGAATGGGGGCGGGGCGGTAGCTGCCGGAAGCGATGGCGTCGAAGGAGGCCAGCAGCAGGGTGAAGTGCAGATGCCTCAGGCGTTGTTTCTCAGGGTCGCCCATCAGGCCGCCGCTCTCGATGAGGATGGTGCTGGTGCCCCATTTCTGAATGTTGTCGCCGAAGGCGCGGGGCTCGAAGGTGTCGTCGTATTTGGCCACCTTGCCGGGGATGTACTCCTGGAGTATTTTATTCATCAGCACGATGAGGCGCATGGCGTTGCCGCGAACCTCGTTGATCTCCTTTTCCACATTATAGGCGGGGGCCAGGAAGGAGATGGAAGCTGTGTGGGGAGCATTGCCGGCAGCATAGTAGGTATTCTGGTCGTGCAGGTTGAAGCCCCAGCGGGCCTGGGTCTCGTCGCGCACCTTTTTGAGTAGCTGCGCCTCGGGCGTCACCAGGCGCAGGGCGTCGCGGTTGAGGTCGATATCCAGGGCGTTGCGGCGCTGGTACTTTTCGGCCCCGTCGGGGTTGAGCATGGGGATGAAGTAGAGGGTCAGCTCCGAACGCAGGCGCTGGCGCAGGGTGTCGAAGCCGTCGCTGGCGCTGAGGAAGTTGAAGATATCCAGCAGCGCCATGGTGGCAGTGGGTTCATCGCCGTGCATCTGCGACCACAGCAGCACCGGTTCCGGCCCTTCGCCCCAGCGGACGCGGTAGATGCTGCGCCCTTCTATGGACTTTCCTGCCTCCTTCACCTCAAAGGGCGGCGGCAGGCGGCGGAGGAGAGGCGCGATGTCGCTTTGTTTGAAGCGGCGCTCCCCGATGGAGGTCTCCCGGTATTGCCCGTAGGCGTCGTGCAACTGCCGGAATACGGGATTGATGGCCAGGCTTTCCTGCGGCGGGGCGCTTTCCCTGGCCGGGGTTTCCTCCCGAACCGCCTGCGCGGGTTGCTCCTGGCTGTTACAGGAAAATAAGATAAGGGATAAGAGGGTATATAAGGTCCTGATCATGGTTTTGGCTTTGGGGCGAAGATACAAAGGCGGGAGGGATATTAAATAATAACTGTAACTTTGCGATCGTAAAGCATCATCCAACAGCGTCAGCATACTATGCCTAAAAGCAATAATTCGTCCCTCACCAAGATAGGTGTCTTTTACGACGGCAACTATTTTTATCACGTCAGCAACTACTACAATTACGTCCACGGGCGGAAATCCCGGATCAGCATCAAAGGGCTGCACACTTTCATCCGCTACAAAGTAGCCGAGCTGGAAGGCGGCGGGGCCAATATTACCCATTGCCAGATTGTGGACGCCCATTATTTCCGAGGCCGGCTCAGCGCCGCCGAGGCCAGTAACAAGAGTAACCAACTGTACTACGACCGCGTCTTCGACGACATCCTCATGTCGGAAGGAGTGACCACCCACTACCTGCCCCTGCGCGGCTTCGGCCCCCGGAGGAGCGAAAAGGGCGTCGACGTGTGGCTTGCCCTTGAGGCCTTCGAGCAGTCGCTCTACAAGAAATTCGATGTGCTTGTGCTGATCGCCGCCGATGGCGACTACGTGCCGCTCATCCGCAAGGTCAACTCGCTGGGCACCCGCGTGATGATCCTTTCCTGGGAGTTCGAGTTCGTCGACGATTTTGGCAACAACCGCTCCACCCGCACTTCCCAGGACCTCCTGGCGGAGGCGGCCTACCCCCTGGCTATGCACGAGCTGATCGACAACAGGCAGACCAGGGATACCTACGCGATAAAAAACCTCTTTGTCCCCAAAACTGCCGCCGGTAAGGGCCAGGAGGAAGAAGTGGAGCTGAAAAGGCCCGGCAATGGTTACAAAACCAGCACCATCTTTTCCCTGAAGGAAGGCTACGGCTTCATCACCTATCCGCCCAACAACCTCTTCTTCCATTATTCCGAAGTAGAAAATATAGATTTCAACGACCTGCGGGTGGGCGACCCCGTCCGCTTCCGGGTCGGCGTCAATGAGGAGACCGGCCAGGATATCGCCATCGAGGTGAGCCTCGTGGAATGAGTGATTACGCCGGCACGAAGTTTATCCTTTGTCTTTACAAAATATCCCGATATATGAAAACAGCAGTAAAATTTCTCTTCCTACTTTTCACGCTGGCCGAATTCACCTACGCCCAGCCCGCCGCCCAGCTGCCGGCCTTTATCACCGACAGCCTCGACGCCTACGTAGCGCGCGCCCTTGCCGACTGGCAGATCCCCGGCGCCGCCGTCTGCGTGGTGAAGGACGGGGAAGTGGTGTTGCAAAAAGGCTACGGCCTGCGCGAACTGGGCAAGGCCGAAAGCGTTGACGAACACACCCTTTTCATGATCGGCTCCAATACCAAGGCTTTCACCGGCACGGCTCTGGCCCTGCTGGCCCACGAAGAAAAATGTACCCTCGAAGACAAGGTGAAAAAGTGGCTGCCGGAGTTCCGCATGCACGACCCCTGGGTGGAGGAAAATGCCATTCTCACCGACCTGGTTTCTCACCGCCTGGGCATGGAGACCTTCCAGGGTGATTTTATGTATTTCGACTCGGACTTTACCACCAAAGAGATCGTCGCCAACTTCGGAAAGCTGAAACCCCTCTATGATTTCCGGACGCAATGGGGCTATTGCAACGCCGGCTTCCTCATCGCCGGTGAATGCATCGGGCGCATCAGCGGCGACGGCTGGGCTGAAACCCTGCGCAGGCGCATCTTCGGGCCATTGGAGATGAACCGCACCCTGGCCCTTTCCTCGGAGATGGCCGGCGCCGATAACAAGGCGGCGGCTCACACCCTGCACCACGGAGAGCTGAAGGTTATCCCCTACGGAGAGATCGACCCGGTGGCGCCTGCGGGATCCATCTCGTCTTCCATCCACGATATGAGCCACTGGCTGATGGCGCAGCTCAACGGCGGCAAGTATAAAGACAAGGAAGTCATTCCCGCCGATGTGATCCGCCGCACCCGCCGGCCCGAGTCCATCGTCGGGCGGGCAGGCCATCCTTTCAACCGCCGGCACTACCAGCTGTACGCTATGGGCTGGCAGCTGGAAGATTACGAAGGGCGGGAGATCGTCTCCCATACCGGCGGCATCCACGGCTTCGTCACTTCGGTAACCTTGCTGCCGGAAGAGAACCTGGGCATCGTCGTGCTGACCAATACCGACCAGAACTACTTCTACGAAGCCCTGAAATGGGAGATCGTGGATGCCTTCCTGGAACTGCCCTACCGGGGTTACAGCCAGGCCTACCACGGCTACTGGCAAAGGATCACCGCTGAACAGGAAGCCGGGATCGAAAAAGCGAGAGATACCGTGGCGATGAAACTGGCGCCGGAACTGCCGCTGGAGGCCTTTGCCGGAAAGTATGCTCATGAGGTGTACGGCCATCTCCAGATCGAAAAGCAAGGCGAAGCGCTTCAGGTATCCTTTGAGCATCATCCCGGGCTGAGCGCAACCCTGGAGCCCATGGGCGGCAACCGCTTCCTGTGCACCTACAACAACCCGCTCTACGGCGTGAAGGTATGGCCGTTCGCGATCGAAGGGGGTAAAGTGAAAAGCTGTACCCTGCGCGTAAACGATTTCATCGAATTTCTGCCCTATGAATTCGCAAAACAGCAGGGGAAGTGAAATTCTGCCGGCAACAACATAAATACCCGGGATTTTTGTTTTGTTTTTCCCGGCTTTTATATCTTTAGTAGCGCGCAGGGTTTACTGCCTTAGTAGCGATCAAAAAATAAGTTCATCTTTCAGAGATCATGAAATGTGGCTCATCTTCCGCCTTTTAAAGGCTTGTGGATTTCACCACATTTCATGATCGATGAACTTACTTTTTGAGGGTTCCTTACCAATAAAAATCATTGAAATGAAACGGATCACTAAGCTGAACAAAATCATTTATGCCGCGTGTTTCGCGCTTTTCCTGGCTGGAACAGCCCACCTTATGACAAGTTGTAATAATTCTGCTTCATCTGAAAAGACGGCTGCCGAAGAGGCGCCGGTCCATAAAGAAGCCGACCCCCTGGCCCGGGGTAAGGAATTATATGTCTCCTACTGCCAGATCTGCCACGGCGAACATGGCGACGGCCCCATGGCGGAACTGCTGAAGATACAGCCGCCGGACCTCGCCCGGATCGCCGCCCGCCGCGAAGGCAATTTCCCTGCCGATGAAATCCGCAAGATCATCGACGGCACGGAGAAGGTGGAAGGCCACGGCAGCGGCGATATGCCCATCTGGGGCGTTACCTTCCAGGTATCCGAACAGCTGGGCAGTAAGGAGGAAGTCGATAAGGAGATCGGAAATATCGTCATCTACCTGCAGTCCATACAGGAAGAAGCGCCTGCCGGCGAGGGGAAGAGTGAAGAGCCGGCAGAAGGGGAGGGCTGATCAATTCTACTTTGTCAGTTTTGTGCGCATGACGCGGATTTTACACATGGAATTTGCCGGTTCCCGCAAATTCCATGTGTAAAATCCGCGAAAATCCCCGCCCTTCTACGGGCCTATAGCGAATCCGCACAATCCGCGAAACCCGCGCAATCCGCGTTCCATACGCGCTGCGCTTCCAGGCAGGTATTTATTATGCCGCCTGTTTGGAACACGTTCCATTTTAATTATGCCCATCCTTCAATAATATATACACCCGGCTTCACTCATTTCCTCACAAACTCCCCCTTCAGCCCTTCCCGGGAATTGGTTCCGACCATAACCTCAAATTCTCCCGGCTCCACGATGAAGTTGCCATCGTTGTCGTAAAAGCCGAGCTCGGCGGCCGTCAGGGTGAATTCTACCGTCCGGCTTTCGCCTGCCTGCAGCAGGATTTTCCGGAAACCCTTCAGCTCTTTTACCGGGCGCGTTACACTGGCCACTTTATCCCTGATATAGAGCTGTACGGCTTCCTCGCCGGCCCTTTCCCCGGTATTCTTCACCGTAGCGCTTACTTTGACGTTTTCGTTATCCGAAGCGTCCACCTTCAGGCCGGAATATTCGAAGGTAGTGTAGCTCAGGCCATAGCCGAAGGGGTACAGCGGGCTGTTGTCCTCGTCGGTGTAGTGCGTCCAGAAGACCATTTCCTGAGCTCCGGGGCGGCCGGTGCTGTAGTGGTTGTAGTAGATGGGCGCCTGCCCGGCGCTTCGCGGAAAGGTCATGGGCAGCTTCCCTCCGGGGTTATAATCGCCGAACAACACCTGAGCGATGGCATTGCCGCTCTGGGTACCCAGGTGCCAGGTTTCCAGGATGGCGGGTACGTTTTCTGCAGCCCAGGGAATAGCAAGGGGGCGGCCATTCATCAGGACGAGAACGATATTCGCATTGACGGCATGAACCGCTTCCAGCAGTTCCTGCTGTACGCCGGGCAGGCCCAGCCGGGTACGGCTCCGGCCTTCGCCGCTCTGAAAGCCGTGTTCTCCCAGCACCATAATGACCACTTCCGAAGACCTGGCCAGTTGTACGGCCTCGTCGAAGCCGCTCTTATCGGTTTCGTTTATCTGCACTTCGCGGATGAAGGACACTTCGCCGACGGCCAGGGCCGCGCCCTTTGCGTAAGTGAACTGATCCGTGTACTTTTTCAGGCCCTCCAGCACGGAAACCGCCGTATTGTCGTCCGACCCCAGCCGCCAGCTGCCCAGCGGGCTGGTCTTGTCGTCGGCCAGGGCGCCGATCACGGCTATCTTTTTCTGAGCCTTGCTGAGCGGCAACAGCCGGCCTTCGTTTTTCAGCAGCACGATGGACTTTTTAGCCATGTCCAGCACCGCTTCGTGGTGATCCGGGTGGGAGATCAATTCTTTTTCCCGCTGAGGGTCGCAATACCGGTAAGGGTCGTCAAACAGGCCCAGTTCGAATTTTACCCTCAGTATCCTCCGCACGGCGTCGTCGATAACGCTGATATCCACCCGGCCTTCTTCCACAGCCTTCTGCAGGTGCTGAATGTAGGCATAAGATTCCATATCCATATCCGAACCGGCGTTGGCGGCCAGTTCTGCCGCGTGCTTCAGGTCACGGGCGTAGCCATGGGCCACCATTTCCCCACAGGAACCCCAGTCGGAAACCACAAAGCCGTCGAAGCCCCATTTTTCTTTCAGGATTTCCCGCTGCAGCAGGCGGCTGCCCGTGGCCGGGATGCCGTTGAGGATGTTGAAGGCGTTCATAAAAGTCCTCACCCCGGCATCTGCCGCCGCTTTAAAGGGAGGCAACACCACATTGTAAAGCGTAGAAGTACCTATATCCACCGTATTGTAATCTTTGCCCGCTTCCGCAAAACCATAGCCGGCAAAATGCTTGGCGGTCGCCGCGATGGTATTGGGGGCCGACAGGTCTTCCCCCTGAAAGCCTTTGACCCGTGCCGCCGCCACTCTGGCGCCCAGGTAGGGGTCTTCGCCGGCGCCTTCCATGACCCTGCCCCAGCGGGCGTCCCTGGAGATGTCCATCATCGGGGCGAAGGTCCAGTTAATGCCCAGGGCGGAAGCTTCGATGGCGGCTACGCGGGCGGAGCGTTCGATGGCTTCCATGTCCCAACTGGCCGCTTCGCCGAGAGGGATGGGCGCCAGGGTCTTCTGCCCGTGAATGACGTCGAAGCCAAAAATAAGAGGGATGCCCAGGCGGCTTTCAGCGACTACCAGTTCCTGGAGTTTCCGGACTTCCGCCGCCCCTTTGATGTTGAGCATGGAGCCGACCCTGCCCTCCTTCAGGTGGCGATACTTTATTTCGGCAAATCCCCCGCTGGGCGCCGGCCCGGTGACATCCCAGAAGCCGTTGTACTGGTTCATCTGCCCGATCTTTTCCTGGAGAGTCATGATCTTCAGCAGGGAATCGATCTTCGCTTCGTAGTTTTTTGCCTGGGCCAAAGTGTGATTGTTCATGGCCAGGAAAGCGCAGAGGCCAATCATCAGATTGGAGAGTATGTGCTTCATTTTTTCGTTTTTTTACTTCACTGTGAATTTTCCTTCCAGATACCTGGCCGCTCCCAGGGCCAGGCTGCGCCCGGAGGGTGAAGAACCGCCAATATACACTTTGAAATCCCCTTTTTCGAGCGCCCGCTCGCCTTTTTCGTTGACGATCTTCATCATATCCGGCGTGACGGTAAAACTAACCGCCGTGGAGGCGCCCGGCCAGAGTGCGGCCCGCTGGAAGCCTTTCAGGGCATACTTCGGCACGGCGGCCGATGCGGCAACATCAGCGAGGTAGAGCTGGACGACTTCCTCACCTCTGTAATTGCCTGTGTTTGTCACCGTTACCTCAACGGTTACGGGCTGGCCGGCGGCGGGCTGGGCGGGGGTTACTTTCAGGCCGCTGTACTCGAAACTCGTGTAGCTCAGGCCGAAGCCGAACGGGAACAAAGGATCCTTTTCCATATAGCGGTAGGTGCGGCCCGCCATGGCGTAATCTTCATAAGGAGGGAGGTCTTCCACCGACATGGGAAAGGTGACCGGCAGGCGGCCGGAGGGCACGGCGTCGCCGAACAGGATATCTCCCACGGCATTGCCGCCCTGTTCGCCCGGATACCAGGCGAACAGCAGGGCGTCGGCCATTTCATAAACTTCCGGGCAGGCGATGGCGCTGCCGCCCGTCAGCACGACGACCAGCTTTTTGGCATTGGCCCTGATCTTCTTCAGGAATTCCACCTGGTTGGCCGGCAGGCCGATATCCTCCCGGTCGCCCTTGTGGCGGCTGGCTATGGATTCGCCTTCTTCGCCTTCGATGAGCTGGGAAATACCCAGGCAGGCAATCGTCACATCCGCAGCGCCGGCCTCGCCGGAAAACCAGTCGATGGGGTTGCGGTTGGGTTCGTCGAGCAGGGCGCCCTGGCTGTAATGTACCGACGTCTGGGGGCTGGTTTTGCCCATAATGCCTTCCAGTATGGTCCGCAGGTCGTTGCTCAGGCCATAATAGTTGGCCAGGAGCGCCTGGGCGTGGGCGGCCGTCGGGCCTGTGACGAAAATGCTCCGCATGTCTTTCCGCAAGGGCAGGACGCCGTTATTTTTCAGTAATACCATGGATTTGGCAGCCGCCTCCCGGCTCAGTTTCAGGTGCTCGCCGCAGGCGATCACCTCCGGCCCGATCTGGTCGAAAGGCGTCGTGCCCGGCGGGTCGAACAGGCCGAGCCGGAAGCGGGTGGGCAGCAGTTCCCTGAGGTTTTCATCAACCATGGCTTCCGTCGTCAGCCCTTCTTCTATGGATTTGAGCAGCTCGGGATAAGTGCTGCCGCAGTTGAGGTTGCAGCCGTTATTGAGGGCAAGGGCGGCTGCTTCCGGCGCCGTTTTCACGATATTGTGGCCCTGGTAAAAGTCTACCAGCGCCCAGCAATCGGAGACAAAATATCCCTGGAACCCCCATTTTTTACGCAGCACCTCCTGCATAAGGTAGGGGTGAGCACAGCAGGGGTCGCCATTGGTCCGGTTGTAAGCCCCCATCACGCCTTCTACTTTCGCTTCGGTGACCAGCGCCTCAAAGGCGGGCAGGTAGGTTTCCCACAGGTCTTTCATGCTGACCTCGGCGTTGAATTCATGGCGCAGGGCCTCCGGGCCGCTATGCACAGCGTAGTGCTTGGCCATGGCCGCTGATTTGAGGTATTTCGGGTGATCGCCCTGCAAACCTTTCACAAAGGCCACGCCGATGCGGGAAGTAAGGAAGGGGTCTTCGCCGTAGGTCTCCTGCCCGCGGCCCCATCGGGGATCGCGAAAGAGGTTGACGTTGGGCGTCCAGAAGGTCAGGCCCTGGTATTGCCCCCGGAAGCCATTGGCGACGGAGACATTGTACTTGGCCCTTGCCTCATCGGAAATGGCGTCGCCGATGCGTTGCATCAGTTCGGTGTCAAAGGTGGCCGCCATGCCGATGGCCTGCGGGAAGATCGTCGCCCGGCCGTTGCGGGCCACACCGTGCAGGCATTCGTTCCACCAGTTGTAAGCAGGCACGCCCAGGCGCCCGATGGCAGGCGCCCTGTACATCAGCTGCCCTGTCTTTTCCTCCAGCGTCATACGGGAGATGAGGTCGTTCACCCGTTCTGCGATGCTGAGGGCGGGGTCTTGAAACGGGTATCTGGCATCCTGGGCGAAGAGCGGGTTGCCGGCAAAGAAGAAGAGCATTGGCAGCAACGCTTTAAAAAGTTGATCTTTCATCTTAGCTTTATTTTTTTTGAACACGCTATGGCTAATTTTCCTGCTTCTGCAAATTGACGGCCCTTTCTTTTCCATTGTATTTTGTCACCACCACTTTTTCAGCCCCATCAGGAATGGCGGTTTTTCTTGACGACTGGCTCAGGAAGCCGTTGCCGTAGGCCAGGTATCTGGTGTCAATAACGGCCTCATTGGCGCCGATAAAGGCCACTTTGAAGTCATCGCTTTCCGGCGGGAAAAACCGGCTGTGCTCCCCGAAGCGGAAGGCCAGCAGGACATCATTGTTCTGGGAAGCAATCACGCATCGCTGGCCGCCCACAAACAAGCTGGCCAGGGCCTTGCCGTCGCCAGGCACATAAAATCCGCTTTCCGCCAGGCTCAAAGGAGTGAAATGGCCCGCGCCGTCTCCTTTCAGGAACAGGCCGTTCATGGCGTCCATGCGGCCCAGAAAGGGTTGTATGCCATAGTCGTTGCCTACCATCAGGATATCCGTATGGCCGTCGGAATCGAAATCTTCAGCCAGCATCCCGTAAACAGGAGCGATCTGCGCTTCAAGGGGCAGGGGCCTGGCCTCGAACTTTCCATTGCCTTTGTTCTCGAAATAAGTGCTTTCGAAGGCCGTTGCATGTAAAATATAGGCGCCATTGCGGCCTTCTTCCGGGAGGATGCTGTCTGCGGGCGCCATTCCTATCGCATGGTGGCCGATGAACATTTTTTTGATCATGTTCATCTCCTTGGCCAGGTCGGCCCTTCCATGGAAGCTGTATTTCTGGAGATTGCCTTCCTTGTTTTTGAAATATACGAAAGGAATGGCGTCCAGAGAACCATTATCGTCAAAGTCCCTGGCGCAGATTTCGACCGGCAGTTCAGGGCTGGTGCGGATCGAAGAGTTCCTGCCGAAATTGGCCGCCACATAATCCATATCGCCGTCGTGGTCGAAGTCTGCCGAGGCAATGCTGTTCCACCATCCTGTGAGGCTTTCCAGCCCGGCCGCGCCGGCCAGCTTCAGCAGGCGGCCCTTTTCGTTCTTAAAAATAGTAAGGGGCATCCACTCGCCGGCGACAATCAGGTCGGCCCATCCGTCGGCGTCGTAGTCGCTCCACAAGGCGTCGCAAACCAGCCCCAGGCCGTTCAGGCCGGCGGCAGCTTCCTCATTGGCCACCGCCAGCCTGATCTTGCCGGGTTCGGACTGGTTCCTCAGGAGGTAGGAACTCGCCGGCAGGGGGTAGTCGCCGGGGTCCACCCGGCCGCCGACAAACAGGTCGGTATCCCCATCCCGGTCAAAATCAGCGGCCCGGACGCAACTGCTGCTTATGTTGGGGATATCAAGCTGATCCGATATGTCTGTAAAGCGGCCGTTTTCATTGAGCAGCAGGACATCCTTATACAGGGGGTCCGATTTGGGAAACTGATTGCTGCCGCAGGCGATGTACAAATCCTGGTCGCCGTCCTTGTCCAGGTCGAAAAATACGGCGCCCAGTTCTTCCTTGTTTGCATCGACGGGGAGCTCGGGGCCGGATACGAATGCGCCCGCCCTGGTTTGGATGAACAGCTTTCCTTTCTTTTTATGGGCCCCGGTTACATAGTAATCGTCCAGGCCGTCGCCGTTGGCGTCTCCGACGGCTATTCCCGGGCCAAACTGGGAAAACTTATGCAGGAGAAGGGGTTCGTAATTATAATCTATATGGTCCGGGTCTTCCATCTTTTCAGCAGGCACGATGGGGGCGGGGCTGAACAGGGGATCCGCCGCAGCGTAACCGCCTGCGCTCCCGCTCCCGGCGCTCTGGTATTCGATGGTCAGGAGCTGATTGGCCTTCTGGCCTTTGAGCACCGATACTTTGCCGTCCGGCCAGGCCACCGTCAGGTCGACTACGTCGGCCTGCCCCAGCCCGATGAAGGCCCGGCTGTCCATCGATGATAAATAGCCCCGGTAAATGGTGTGCTCATAGAACCCCTTCAGCCCGGGGGCCTCGTAATGAATGAGCGCGCCGATCGCCTCCCGGTTGTTGGGCTTGCCGATCAATTCGATAGCGATATAGTTTCCGGAATCAGTAGTGTTTTCGTAGAGGAAAGCCTCGTCGTTGATGTTGTTGACCACCAGGTCCAGGTCGCCGTCGTTGTCCAGGTCGCCGTAGGCGGCCCCGTTGGAAAAGGAGGGGGTATTCAGGCCCCACTGTTTCGTGACGTTCTCGAACTCAAGGCCTCCCTTGTTTCGGTAGGCGTAATTGGCGAGTTTGACTTCCGGTATCCTGGACAGCATTTTATGCTGTTCGACATAAGCATAATTGTTGGCCTGATAATCGATAAAATCCCGGTCGGTAATGTCTTTGGGGAATCCATTGGTGATGATCAGGTCCCGGTAGCCATCCCGGTCGAAATCCGCCACTACAGGCGCCCAGCTCCAGTCGGTGGCCTCTATTCCGGCCAACATGGCCTGGTCGCTGAACACGGGATCGCCCGAAACGGGCCGCTTCCCCTGGTTCACCTGCAGCACGTTGCGGATGTATTGCTGCATGAAGCCGTAGCGCTCGTTGTAGCGGTAAGTCGTATAGTTGGTGGGGCCCAGCATGGTCTTCTTCCGGTAGTTGTCCTCCGGCAGCATGTCCAGCGCAACGATATCCGGCAGGCCGTCGTTGTTAATGTCCACCACGTCGTTGCCCATAGCGGAAAAGCAGGTGTGCTTTAAATATTCCCCGGCCTTGTTGGTGAAGGCGCCATTCTGGTTGTTGATGTAAATGAGGTCATTGGAAAGGAAATCGTTGGTGACGTATATGTCCTTCCAGCCGTCCTGGTTCAGGTCGCAGATATTGAGCCCCAGGCTGTAGCCGTCGATGGTAATGCCCGCTTCCCGGGAAACATCCGTGTAAACCGGATGCTCCATGCCCTCCTGCCAGTCGTTGCGGTACAGCCTGTCGACCCGGTCCTGGACCAGGAGGTCTTTCTGATGGGTATAGACTACGGGGTTCCGGGACTCCTGCATGTTGTTGTTGATGATGAACAGGTCCAGGTCCCCATCATTGTCATAATCAAAAAAAGCGCTGTTGGTACAATAGCCTGTATCCGCTATTCCGTAAAGGGCGGCCTGCTCTTCGAATTCCAGTTTTCCCGTCCGGGGCAGTTGGTTCACGAAGAGGAGGTTTGTCCTCTTCTCCGCTTCCTTGTAAGTATTCGTGCAGACATAGATATCCTTATAGCCGTCCTGGTTGATGTCGGCTACCGCTATTCCTGAGCACCAGAACCCTTTGGCCGTTATTCCGGCCGCCTCGCTGAGGTCTTCGAACCGAAGGCCGCCTTTGTTCCTGTACAATTTATTATCGGCAATATTTCCGGAAAAGAACAGGTCGCTGAGGCCATCGTTGTCAAAATCGGCAATGGCCACTCCTCCTCCGTTGTAGATGTATTCGTAAGACAGGATGTTAAAGGAGTCGTTATCGGGGATCAAATTGTTGAATCGCACTCCACTATGCTTCGGGCTGACCATCTCAAAGAGGGTTTTGCCCTCTTTTTTTTCGCTTTGGCAGGAATATACGGCCAACAGCAGAAGCCCAAAAGTTACCGTTCTCAAGTTCATGCTATAAGTGGTTTTAATTCTTTTTAAAAGAAAGCAGCGGAGCATTATTGCGGGCGACCAGGAGGCGCCCGTTCAGGAACGCGGCGTCTCTCACTTCCCCTTTTACTTTAATGCCGCATTGCACATCTGAGATGTATTCAAAATTGCCTTTGCCGTTGCCTTTGAAATAGCCGCCGCTGAAGCCGTCATGGCGCCCGGCCTCCGGTTTGAGCCCATAGAAGTTCCCCCCCAGGAAAATGTCTGTGAGCCCGTCCCCGTCCAGGTCTGCTATTTCGATCCCGAAGGTTGGCGACATCTGGGCCTCATCCGGCATCGGATAAAGGACGAATTTTTTGCCCTCTCTTTTGATCATGCTGGTACTGAAGGTTACTGCCTGCTTTTGCTCGGCCTGAACCAGCAGTTCGGGCGAAAACATATCCGGAATTTGCTTCCGGGCGTACTCGCTGTACCTGAGGGCTTTTTTCTTCAGGGCAGGCAGCTGGGCGGTCAGGTCCATTTTGCTGGCAAAGGGATAGGGGGCCTCGTCTGTGCCGAAGTACCATTCAATAATACCTTCATACCTGCCATTCCCGTCAAAATCGCTCACGTAAATGCTCAGCGGTTTCCGGGGGGAGGCGCTGAATTTCATATTGAGGCCCCAGTTGCCGGCTACGAAGTCCGTGTCGCCGTCGCCATCGAGGTCGGCCGCCTCGATCCTGTTCCACCATCCTCTGCTTTCGGGCATGGCGACGTCCCGCTTTATTGTGCCCCGGAAATTGACGAACATCGTTATCGGCATCCATTCCCCGACTACGGTCAGGTCGGGCCAGCCGTCATCATTGACATCGGACCAAACCGCATCGGTAACCATGCCTATCGGCCCGGTTTCGTCATTGGTGATGTCTGTCCATCCGTTTGTTCCTTCTTTTTTCATCAGGTAACTCCTGGGCGTCAAACCGTAGGCGCCGGGAACGGCCCTGCCGCCGATGAACAGGTCCATATCCCCGTCATTGTCGAAGTCGCAGGGTTCTATACACCCTATCTGGCCTGTTACCGGCGGGACATTTACGAGGTCCTGCACGAAATTGCCGTATCCGTCGTTGGCATACATGCGTGCGGTGAAATAATCGAACCCTCTCTGGTATTCATTTCCGCCTACTCCCACCATCAGGTCGAGGTCTCCGTCTTCATCAGCATCGAAAAGGGCCCCGCATACGTCTTCTTTTTCTTTATCCAGCTCGAAGTAAGGCTGGTTGCTTTTCACATATTTGCCGTTGCGGGCAAGGTAAAGTTGCGTGGCCTGGCCTGCCGCCCCCAGGATTATGAGGTCCTCCTGTTTATCATCGTCCACATCGCCGTGAAGCAATCGGGGGCCTTCCCTGGAAAGCATGTGGGGCATCAGCCTTTCGTGGTCGAAGTCGAGGTATTTGTTTTCTATGTGCTCTGGCACGGGATCGAAAACGGAAGAGCTGTTTTCAGAAAAAGGAGGGGCGGCCGCCTGAGGGGCGGGCGTATAACTTCCGGCGGCATCGGCATAATTTACCTCGACGATGCTGTTGGGCTTCAGGCCCTTGAGCAACTCATATTTTCCGTCCGGCCAGATGACCTGCGCCGAATCGGCCCCTGGCCACTGGCCGATGCCGAAGATGATCTCCGGGCCGACTGAACTTTGAAACCCTCTGGAAAGCATAGCCTGGCTCATCTGCATTTGATCCCGGTAATAGGCCTTGATCACGGTTCCGATGCCGAAAGGGTTGCCCGGGCTGCCCTTCAGCCTGAATTTCAGGAAGCCGTTGTTTTTCTGCTCCGCGGCGTTGTTCCGGTAGATAAAAGCTTCCATATTGACGTTGCTGACCACCAGGTCGTAGTCGCCGTCATTGTCCAGGTCGCCATAAGCGGCGCCGTTGCTGAAGCTCTCCTGCCCGAGATGGAGCGCTTCGGCTTCATTTTTGAAGCGCAGGCCGCCCTGGTTGATGAAGGCGAAGTTTTTCTGCTTGTTGTGAGGCAGGTATTCGACAAAGTCCCTGAAGTCAACCCTGCCGCTTTCTTTTACGACTTTTTTCAATTGTTCTTCATCCGACAGGAAATTGATGAAATCCAGGTCCGTAATATCATGGTAAATCCCATTGCTGACAAAGATATCCTTCAGGCCATCGTTGTCCATGTCAAAGATGAGCGAGCCCCAGCTCCAGTCCGTAGAAGCCACGCCGGAAAAGAAGGCCGTTTCGTGGAAGGCGCCGTCCCCTTTGTTGATATGGAGGCAATTCTGTATATACTGAAAGAAATAGCTGTTTCTCCACTTGAGGTCTTCCAGGTGGTATTCTTCTATCATCAGGGCCGACTTCATCCGGTAGTTGCTGGCGGGCAGCATGTCGGTGCTGAAAATATCCTGGTATCCGTCGTTGTTAATATCGGCGATATCGGCGCCCATGCTGTTGGCGGAGATGTAGTCCATATTGTCCGGGAGCGCTTCTCTGAAAGTGCCGTCCTGGTTATTGATATAGAGGTAATCCCTCTCCCAGAAATCATTCGAAATATAGATATCGGGATACAGGTCGTTATTGATATCGCCTGCCGACACCCCCAGGCCGAAATCGATATCTCCTGAATACAGGCCTGCTTTTTCCGTGATGTCGGCGAATTTGCCGCCTGCATTCTCATACAAGCGGTCGCCCCCTGCCGCTCCGTAGTTCCGGCGCCCGCCGGAAGCATTGGCCGCGATGCGCTTGGGGTCCGTATAGCTGTTGTTGAGCACAAAGCAATCGAGGTCGCCGTCGAGGTCGAAATCGAAGAAGGAAGCATGGGTGGAATAGCCGTCGTCATTCAGGCCATAAAGGGCGGCGCTTTCCGTGAAAGTCAGGTTCCCGTTGTTGATGAACAGTTCATTTTCCCTGTTCTTGCCGGAAATATCGCCGGAATTGCAGACGTAAATATCCAGAAAGCCGTCGGCGTTTACGTCGGCGAAGGCCACGCCGGTGCTCCAGTATCGCGTTCCTCCGGTTCCCGAAGGTTCGCTGATGTCCTCAAATTTGAAGCCGCCCTTGTTCAGGTAGAGCTTGTTGGGCCCCATGTTTGCGGTAAAGTAGAGGTCGTTGAGGCCGTCGTTATTGATGTCGCCAATAGCTACGCCGCCTCCGTTGTAGTAATTGCGGAACGTCAGGATATTAAAATCCTTCTGGTCCTCGACCTTATTGTTAAAGGTTACGCCTGAATATTTTCCGCTGATCAGGGTAAAACCCGTTTCATCGCCCGGTTCGGCCAGAGATTGTTTGCATCCGGATAGAAAAGACAGAAAAACAAGGAGAATTAACACTCGGCTCAAGCTCACGATAAGAGGTAATTTAGTGTTGTTTGAAACAAAAAGCTGAAGGACTACAAGATCGCGAAATTACTATAAATCAATGGAAGGCGGCTGATTGAAAAAGAGGCAGCACCACGAATGATGCCGCCTCTTCTCTGATAATTATTATCCTGACGAGTTTCCACTAACTAGAACCCATCGTTCTGCTTCAGCGCACCATTCGACAGTTCTATTTCCGTTGAAGGTATCGGGAAAGCATAATGCCTGGGCAGTACCGGCCCGGCGGCATCCAGGGCGCCGATCCTAACGTCCGTACCGTTTACATTGTTCACGACCGTTTTTTCATAATCCATATAAGCGGTTACAACCTGTTCCAGCACGCCCCACCTTCTCAGGTCGAACAGGCGGTGGCCTTCGGTGCCCAGTTCCAGGCGCCGTTCTCTCCTGACGGCCTGCCGGGCGTCTTCCTGGTTGGTCCAGGGGCCGGGGTACTGTTCGACTTTGTAGGTGGCCCAGGTGATGGAGGGGTCGTCGATGGGCACTGCCGCCGGGCCGCCATTGGGGCCCTGAGCGCAGTTGCCGGCTCTTTCCCTCACCAGATTGACCAGCCTTCTGGCTTCTTCCAGGCTGCCGTTGGACTCTACCTCTGCTTCAGCCAGCATCAGCAGCACGTCGGCATAGCGGATGAATTCCACGTTCTTGGCATGCAACTGGCCGGTCGTCCATCCCGGGCCTTCCGGGTCGGAAGCCAGTTTCATGTTCTTCTTCGGGCTGTAAACGCCTGCCCATCCCAGGCCCCTTATCCATTCGATCTTGTGATCGCCCCAGTCGAGGTAGGGCACTCCGGTCCTGCCCACGCTCCAGTCGAGGCGGGGGTCGACCAGTTGGCCCGTGCCGACCTCCACTTTTTCCGCGTTCCAGTCTGCAACCGGAAGCCCGTTCTGGTCTACCCGGAAGTTGTTCACAAAATCCTGAGTCGGGTTATTGAATCCGCAACATCCGGAAACCGACCCCGTGTGTGGGGCGGCCAAACGTTCGAGGTAGTTGGAATTTGTAGCGTTCCCATCGCCGTCATTCACGGAAGCCTGGTGTGCAAAAAGGGATTCCGGGCCATTCTGGGTGGCAATGGTGAAGTTGTCATTATAACAAGGCGATAAAGCGTACTTTCCGGAGCCGACCACTTTCTGCAGGTCGGATTTGGCGCCCGCATAGTCGTGGCTGAACAATTTTACCTTGCCCAGGAAGGCCTGGGCAACCGTCTGGTCTACCCGGCCGACGGCCGTCTTGTTGGCAGGAAGAAGGGGGATGGCCTTTTCCAGGTCGGCGATGATGAGCGGCAGCGCCGGCTGGTCGTTAGGCTTGCGGAAATCCTTGTCCGTCTCGATATAATACGGAACGTTCACAAAAATCTTGTAGGCCTCAAAATGGTACCAGGCCCGCAGGAAGATGGCTTCTCCGATAACTCCATTGACGAACGACTCGCTTCCGCCCTTCTCCTTGTAAGCGTTGGCAATATTGATGGCGTTGTTGGCGCGCTTGATGCCTTCGTACACCGCTCCCCACTTGTGCCTGAAAACGCCCAGGTTGGTCGACCACTGATACAGGGAGACCTCATAGTACCCGTCGGGGTTGTCGGAAGGCTCGGAGCCCTTGTGTGCATCATCGGCTGCCGATTCGAAAATGTAGTTGGAAGGAGCGGCCCCCCAGGTGTTGCCGACGGTGTTGGTAAACCCGTTCAACATTTTGTATACGGCAATAAGGCTGGCGCTTACACCACTTTCACTGCTGCTCAACACATCGTCCGAGATGGCGCCCTGTACCGGCGTCTCAAGGAAATCCTTGCTGCAGGCCAGTATTACCGCCAGTACCGAAAATAAGGCGATGGCTATTAATAGTCTGTTTTTCATCTTTTCAAAACTTCAGTTAGGAATGAATTAAAAGTCAGCGCTCAGGCCCAGGGTGAAGAGCTTGTTGCTGGGATACTGGCCAATGTCAAACCCGGTCCAGAGGTCGTTGAGGTAGTTGCCCCGAACGTTGCCGCTGAAATCGCCGATATCCGCATTGGACAAGGCAGGGTCCAGCCCGCTGTAGCCGGTGATGGTAAACAGGTTCTGCCCCTGGACATAAATCTTCAGCCCGCTCAGCCCGATGCCGGAGCCAACGGTTTCCGGCAAATTGTAAGCGACCTGCAAAAGGCCGAGCCTTACATAGGTTCCATCCTCAACATAGTAGGTGCTGGAGGAACGGCTGCCGGTGTCATTAATATTCAATGCAGGCAGGTCGCCCTGGCCGTTGTTCATGTAGAATTCTCTGTCCACATTGGCGAAGAACTGGCGGAAGTGCGTGAACAACCTGGTGTAGTTGAAGATGTCATTACCGAAAGAGCCGACCAGGAACGCGGAGAGGTCGAAATCCCTGAAGGATACGCCCAGGTTCAGGCCGAGGGTGAAATCCGGGTGCGGGTTGCCGATGATGGAGATGTCTTCATCGTTGATCTGCCCGTCGTTGTTGAGGTCCTTAAACCTCAGCCCTCCCAGGGTCTTGCCGGTCTGATCCAGCGCGTCCAGGTCTGCCTGAGAGAGGAACTTCCCGTCAACGGTATAACCTCTGAAGGAAGAGATGGGATAACCGATCTGGTTGATGTTGATCTCCTCCGGCAAGCGGTTATCTATCCGCCCCTGCTGGGCATTGGGATAAAAGAAGGTGGCCTCGCCGTCGATCTTTACCACTTCATTGACATACCTGCCGACATTCAGGTCGACATTCCAGGCAAAATCCGTAGAAACTCTGTTCCTGTAGCTCAGGCCCAGGTCAAAGCCCGTGTTTTTCATGGAGGCAACGTTGCGGAAAGGCGCCGTAGCGATACCTGCGGTTCCGGGAAGCGGAGCGTTGTACAGCAGGTCGTTGGTCTCCCGCTGGTATAAATCCAGTACAAAAGTCAGCCTGTCGTCGAAAAAGGAGGCGTCCACACCGAAGTTGATGGTTTCAGCTTCCTCCCACTTGGTGTCGCTCCCCAGAGAAAGCGTACCGATACTGGTTTGAGTGTATCCCGTGGTCGCGGAATTGTTGGTGCCGTTGACATCGTAGAAGGCGCTTCCGATAGAACCGCCAAAGCGGTCGATAAAGTTGTAATCCTGAATGTTCTGGTTGCCGGTCTTACCCCAGCTTGCTCTCAATTTCAGGTCGGAGACGGCAGGGCTGCCCGGGAACAGGAGGTTGGACGCCCTCCATGCTACGGAAGCCGCCGGGAATGTCCCGTATTTGAAGCCATCGGAGAATTTTGAAGAACCGTCCCTTCTGATCGTGGCGCTGATGAAGTAAGTATCATCGAAAGAATAGTCAATCTTTCCGAAGGTGGAAACCAGAGTGTTCTCGCTACCGCCGGAGGAAACCGACCGGGTATCCGGAGCGCCGAAGGCCGGGTTCAGGTACCAGACGTTGATGTCAGTGGTAAAGTAATTGTTCAAGCCTCCGTCGATGTTCCTGAAGGATCCTTTAATGGCTTCGTAACCTGCCAGCGCGCCCAGGGTGTGCCGGCCACCGATGGTTTTGGAATAGCTCAGGGTATTGGCCCAGATCCAGGTGAAGCCGTTGTTCCAGCTTTCGCGGAAAGTCTGGGCGCCCTGGTTTTCCTGGTTTTCAGGCGACCTGAAGGCAAAAGTCCTGTTGTTGAAGTTGTTCAGTTCCACGCTGTAGGTGCTCTTGAAGGTCAGGCCTTCGATCAGGTCAACCTCGGCAAATACGTTCCCTAAAATATTCAGGGTACGGTTCCAGTTGTTTTTCCCGCGGAACAACACGGCGTAGGGGTTGTTGGAGTTGCCGGTATTCTGCGTTTTGGAACCGCCGAAGGAATCGCGTTCTCCGTCGGCGTCGACGGATGTGCCGATATCGTAAACCGGGATGATGGGAGCGATCTTATACACCTGGGAAAGCACCCCCTGTTCGGATTGAGCCGGGTCGTTGATTATCGACCTTCTGGCGATATTCACCGTTTCACCGATCCGGATTCGCTTGCCGATCTTGAAACGGCTGTTGGCCCTGAAGTTTATCCTTTTGAAGTCGTTATATACGAGGGCGCCCTCCTGGTCCAGGTAACCGCCGCTGAGGGCGAAAGTGGCAAATTCATTACCCCCGGAAACGGTCAGGTTATGGTTTTGCACCATGCCGGTACGCGTAATTTCATCCCACCAGTCCGTACCGCTGGTCGTCCTCATGATCGGGTTGCTGTAGCGGTTATAAGTAGACTCGTCAACGCTGTTGGAAGCGGGGAAGATGTATTCGGTCAACTGGCCGTTCTGTACATAAGAAGGAAGCGCAGCCCCGCCGTTTTCGAAGAACTGCTTGGTCATATCCAGGTACTCGCCGGCGTCCGTGATCAGGATATCGTTCCAGCCCTTAACAGGGGTGACGGCAGAAACGGAACCATCGTAAGACACTTTGGTTTTGCCCGCTTTTCCTTGTTTGGTGGTGATCACGATCACGCCATTAGAGGCCCTTGAGCCGTAGATAGAAGCCGTTGAGGCGTCTTTGAGCACTTGCATGGACTCGATATCATTGGGGTTGACGTTCAGGTTGCCTTTGTCCTGAACGGGAATACCGTCTATGATATAGAGCGGGTCGTTGCTTCCGAAAGATGAAATCCCGCGGATTCTTACATTGGTGACGTCCCCCGGCGCTCCCGAGGAAGAAATGGTGACGCCCGGAGCGCGGCCGGCCAGTTTTTGTGCGAAGGAGCTGGCTACCATCGTTTCCATATCATCGGCGCTGACTACGGAAACTGCTCCCGAGATGTCTCTTTTACGCTGGGTCTGGTATCCTGTTACGATCACTTCGTTGAGTACCTCCGCGCTGGGTTGCATTCGTACGTCAATGCGCGTTTGCTCCCCAACAGTCACCGTTTGCGGAGCGTAGCCGGTAAATGAAAAGGCCAGAACGGCCCCTTTTTCTGCCCTCAGCTCGTAGTTCCCATCGAGGCCGGTTACCGTACCGGAAGTGGTTCCCTGTATTAATATGCTGACTCCGGGCAAACCAATCCCGTCTTCATCTGTTACAGTACCAGTTACGGTTACAGTTTGAGCAATGGCCCCTGCAGCGAACACAAGCATAAAAAGCAATGTGTTTCCCCCCCGCCTGAGCAGGCCGGGCGAGCTGAAGAGCTTTAATAAGTATTTTTGTTTCATACCTTTTAAAAATTAGATTTTAGCAATTTTGTTGGCGCCTTTCCCTAAGCGGTTTTACCCTTAGGGAGGCGCCTTTTTGTAAGGAATGTGAATAGATGGTCTCATAATCACCTTATTATTAATTTGGTTATCCTTTGGAAACAACTTAGCGCCAGGCCCTCATACATCGACATATCCGGGCGGAGTATTTATTTGCGAGGCCTGGGAGTGATGAATAGGCGGGCTTTTCCGCTTCCACCTGCCCCATTCGGGGACATTCTGTGGGCGCGCCCTTTCTTTGAATAAAATTCTGATTATATTGATTTTACAAAACGAAGTAAGGTAAATTAAAAGCAAAAGAGAAGAAAGGATACACTGCAATACTTCGTCAGGAGGAATAAAAGGTACGTCAAAACCACGTCAAACGATGGCCAGTTTCTCCAGGAAAGCGGCAAAATTTTCTCCCCGCCCCAATCCAAGTTTTTTCCGCAGGCGGTACCGGCAGGTTTCTGCCCCCCGAAGGGAGAGGTTCATCCGGTCGGCAATTTCCTTTGTACTGAGTTTCATTTTCAGTAAGGCGCACATTTTCAACTCCTGGAGGGAAAGGTCGGGATAAATGTTGTTGAGCTTTTGGAAAAAATCATTATGGAGGAGGTCGAAGTGCTTCTCAAAATCGTTCCAGCCATGGCTTCCGTGTAAGCGGGCTGTTATTTTCTGCAATACTTTTAAAAGAGCGCCCTGGTCCTGCGCGCTGCCGATGCTTTGAAGGGAGGACTTCACGTCAGACAGCAATTCCCGGGCGGCGTTCAGTTGCAGTTGCGAAACGGCCAGTTCTTTGCTGTACGCGCGGGCCTCTTTTTTTATTTCCTCTATCCGGTTCCGGTAGGCCGTTTCCGTTTCCTTCTGCCTGCCTGTCGCCGAGTGTTCTTCCATTACCAGGTTCAGCCGGGACAACCAATAACTATAGGCCTGCTGGTAAAGCGCCAGGTTGGGCTGGGGTTCGTAGATAGTCGCCGGCCGTACGCCTCTCAGGGCTTCATCCAATGAACTGTAGACGCCTGCCGCCACGCCCGAGGCCCTCGCTGCCCCGACGGCGCCGGTCGTTTCCACTACTTCGATCTGGCTGCCGAGCAATGTGCCGATGGCCGTGGAAAATGTCTTTGACTGGAACATATTGTCGTTGGCCACCCGGATCACATCCACGTTAAGCCCCAGTTCTTTTAAGATATTGACCCCGTAAACAAAAGAAAAAGCCACGCCCTCGAGCGAAGCCCGGTAGAGATGAGCGCGGGTATGGCGATTAAAATCGAGGTTGAAAAGGTGGGCGTTCAGGTTGCGGTTTTCGAACATGCGTTCGGCGCCGTTGCCGAAGGGCAGCAGGCACAGCCCGTCGGCCCCCACCGGAATGGTAGAGGCCATGCGTTCCATATCGGGATAGGAGTGTTCCCTGTTGGCTACCTGGCGCTTGATCCAGCTGTACTCGATGCCCGCTCCGTTGAGGCAAAGCAGGACTCCGATGCGGTCGAAATTAGCCTCGTAATTGACATGGGCAAAGAAGTTCACCCTTGACTTCTTGTCAGAGGCCGGCTGTTCGACAATGCCGTATACCACTCCCGATGTGCCGCTGGTCGCCGCAACTTCGCCAGGGTTCAGCACATTGAGCGCCAGGGCATTATTGGGCTGGTCGCCCGCCCGGTAAGTGACCGGCGTACCCGGCGCCAGGCCGGTCCGTTCTGCCGCCTGCTTCGTCACTTTACCCTGGATGGAAAAGGCGGGAACCGTTTCCGGAACCAGGCTTTCCGACAGGCCGTAATAGCGGAGCAGCGCCTCATTGGCCTTTTTTTCCTTGAAGTTCCACAGGATACCTTCCGTCAGGCCGGGAATGGTGGTAACCGCCTCGCCGGTGAGCTTCATGGCGATGAAGTCGCCCGGCAGGAGGAACTTATCGGCTTTTTCGTATACTCCCGGTTCGTTATCCATCACCCATTTCAGTTTCGAAGCAGTGAAATTGCCGGGCGAGTTGAGCATCTCCTCCAGGCATTTCTCTTCTCCTATTTCCCTGAAGGCCTGCTGGCCAATGGCCACCGCACGGCTGTCGCACCATATGATGGAAGGCCGGAGCACCTGTTGCCCCTTGTCGATCAACACCAGGCCGTGCATCTGATACCCAATACCGATACCTTTGATCTCCTGGGGCCGGACACCGGACTGCCCCAGCAACCGCTGAGTGGCCAGGCAAAAATCCTGCCACCATATTTCCGGTTGCTGCTCCGCCCAGCCCCGCTGCCGGGAGATCATATCCATCTCCTGATCCGGATATTGAACAAGGCCGGCGACTTTATGGGTCACTGCATGAACGAGCGCAGCCTTGATCGTAGAGCTTCCTATGTCGTAGCCTAATAGATACAATCGCCTGTAATTTTTTTGTACTACGCCGAAAGTACGTCAATTCCTTTTCTGGAACAACTTTTTAAGCTATGAAATACAATACATTATAACCTCAGGATTTTGATCTCCACCCGCTGGTTGCGCCGGCGGCCGTCTTCCGTTGCATTGGAGAAAAGGGGCTGGCGCTTGCCGTAGCCCTTATAGTACACCCTTTCCGGGTCTATGCCCCGCTGTACCAGGTACTCTGCCACGGCACGGGCGCGGGCCGTGGAAAGCTCATCGCAGTACTCCGGCGGCGGCAGGTTGTTGGTATGTCCGCCGATCTCCACGACGATGGACGGGTTGTCCTTCAGGAATACGTAAATCTCATCCAGGATAGGCCGGTTGTCTTCCGTGATATTGGTACTGTCGGCCTCAAACTGCAGCTTCTGCATCTGTATGGTCTGCCCGCTGCGCACGGCTCCGGAAGCCAGCTCTTTCATGATGCGCTCCGTGATCTCAAAGGTGGCGCTGGCGGTGCAGCCCTTGCTGTCGGTAACCGTGAGGCTGTGCCGGCCCAGCGCCAGGTTTTCCACGCGGGCGCCGGTTGCGCCATTGTCCCACCGATAGGCATAATCGCCGGCGCCCCCTTTGGCCTCCACTGTGGCTTTGCCGTCGTTGCTGCTGTCGCTGAAGGCCGGCTCTTTTTCTACGATGCTTATGGCCAGGGCTTCCGGCTGAGGGATAGACAGCCGGGCATCCCGGGCAGCGCCCTGCACGTCCGTCACGGTGACGGCATAGTCGCCGGCAGCCAGCCCGGCAGCCTTATCGCCACTGAGGCCGCCTTCGCTCCACTGGTACTGGTAGGGCCCCTTGCCGCCTTTGACTTCCACCTGAAGGGCGGCGTCCCGCTCTCCAAAACAACTGATGGCAGCAGTCTGGCGGAGGGCCACCTGCAGAGGCAATATGTTCTCGGCGACCTCCAGCGTGGCGCTCGCAACACACCCCCGGGCATCGGTAACAGTGGCCGCATGGGCGCCCGGCCCCAGCCTTTCAGCGGCGGCTGCCGATTCGCCATTATCCCACCGGTAGCTATAAGGCGGGCTGCCCCCCGTCACCCGGACAATGGCCTGCCCGTCGGAATTGTTGGTGCTGGCCGGCGCCGTCACTTCGGCCTCTGCTTTCAGCTCCTGCGGTTGCGCTATGGAAAAGGTTGCCGACTGCACCGTTCCCATCACATCCGTTACGCTAACGGTATATTCGCCGGCGGGCAGCCCCGTGGGGGCCTGGCCGCTGAGGCCTTGCTGGCCCCACTGGTAGCGGAAGGGCCCTTTGCCGCCGCTGACCTCTGCCTGGAGGGCGGCGCCCCTGCCGCCGAAGCATCCAATCTCTGCGGTCTGCCGGATGGCGACGGCCAGGGGCAGGATGTTTTCGGAGATTTCTACGCTGGCGGCGGCGGTGCAGCCGTTGGCGTCGGTGGCGGTGACGGTGTGGGTTCCGGGAGCGAGCCGTGCGGCCTGTGCGGCCGATTCGCCGTTGTCCCATCTGAAGGAATAAGGGCCGATGCCGCCGGCGGCCCTGGCGGCGGCCTGGCCGTCGCTGGCGCCGGTGCTGGCCGGGGCGGTGGCCTGTGCGGTTAGGCTGAGGGCGCCGGGCTGGGCGATGGCGGCCTGAGCGGATGTGGTATTGCCGGCGGCGTCGGTCACGGTGAGGCTATATTCGCCGGCGGCCAGCCCTGTGGGGGCCTGGCCGCTGAGGCCTTGCTGGCCCCACTGGTAGCGGAAGGGCCCTTTGCCGCCGCTGACCTCTGCCTGGAGGGCGGCGCCCCTGCCGCCGAAGCATCCAATCTCTGCGGTCTGCCGGATGGCGACGGCCAGGGGCAGGATGTTTTCGGAGATTTCTACGCTGGCGGCGGCGGTGCAGCCGTTGGCGTCGGTGGCGGTGACGGTGTGCAGGCCGGCGGCCAGGTCGTCCGCATTTTCACCTTTTTCACCGCTATCCCAATTGTACAGATAACCCGGCGTTCCGCCCTGAGCGTTCACCCGTGCCTGGCCGTCGGCCAGGCCGGTGCTGGCAGGCCCGGTAGCTGTAGCCGTAGCAGACAAGGCGCCGGGTTGCGGGATGGTAATACCGGCGACGGTTGTATTGCCGGTGGCGTCGGAAACCGTGACGCTGTAATCGCCGGCGGCCAGGCCTTTAATCTGGGCGCCCGCCAGCCCGGGGCGGTTCCATTTAAAATCATAAGGTTCCTTTCCCCCGCTGGCATCCACTTCCAGGGTGGCGCTTTTATCGCCGAAACACTTAATATCCTTAGCCAGGGTGAGGCTGGCGGCCAGTGCTGCCAGTTCCCGGGTAATATTCAGGCTGGAAACGGACTGGCAGCCATTCTGGTCGGTGACCGTCACGCTATGCTGTCCGGATGGCAGGCGAGTAGCCGAAGCCGTCGTTTCCCCGTTGGCCCATTGGTAGGTGTAGGGCGGCGTGCCCCCTTTCACTTTGACGGCGGCGGCTCCGTCGGCAAGGCCGGGGCCGCTTTCCTCTTTCGCCAGGGTGGCGACGGCCTCTACGCGTTTGTCTTCGATAAGCGCCTTAGCAGTTTTCGACTTTCCTTTGGCGTCGGTCACGGTGAGCAGGTATTCGCCGGGCGCCAGGTTCCGGGGGCTGGCGCCGGACAGGCCGCCGCTCCACTGGTAAGTGAAGGGCGCCTGGCCGCCGTACACCTCCACGCGCAGGGCGGCGTCTTTGCCGTTGCCGTTACAGCTGATCTCTTTATCGACCAGGGCCGTCACCCGCAGGGCAGTGGCCTTATCGACGATGTACAGGCCTTTGTCCTGGGTGCCTACCCAGACGGCATTGTCCCGGTCGGCGGCCAGGCAGTTGGCGAACTGGCTGGTGTATTCCTGAGCCGGGCCGAAGACGGTAAATTCGCCGCTCTCCGGATTGTAGCGGGTGATGACCTCGGAAGCTATCCATAGCTGGCCTTTATCATCGAAGGCGATATCCCGAAGGCGCCCCTCGGTTTTAAAGCGTGGGATTTCGATGGGTTCCCAGCGCTGCCGGCCGTCGATGGGGCCCACTTCGTTGTCCGTCATCAGCCATATTTCCAGCCCTTTGCCGGCAATGGCCCTGATGTTGTACCCCCGCTGCAGCAGTTGCCAGCGGCCCTTTTCGCCGAAGAGGACGCCATCTTCAGTACCTGCCCACTGGCGGCCGGCAGCATCTATATATATGGTATTGATGTGGTCCGACTTCAGTTTGGAATTGTAAATGGTCTGCTGTTCGATCAGCTCCAGTTTCGGCTCCACCCGGAAGCGGTACAGGCCGAACTGGGTGGTGCCCAGCCACAGTTCTTTCCGGGCCTTGTCAAAATGCCCGCTGCTGATGTAGTTGTCGCTGTCGAAAATGTCGCCGGTGATGGCGATGAGTTCTTCCGTTTTCCAGCGGATATCCTGGTTGCCGTCCGGCAGCCGCAGAAGCGATTCTTCGCCGGGGGGCAGTTCTATTTTGGTAGCAAGGGTAGGGTTGTGCAACTGGAACAGGCCCTGGGCGGCGCCCACCCATTTGTTGTTGGCATCATCGATATGGATATTCCGGACGGACGTCCGGTAATCTACGGCATTTCCGCGGTACACTTCCATGGGGTCCTCCTGGGCGGCGAGTGTAAAACTGAAGGCCGGCAACAAAAGGAGTAGTAATTTCTTCATAGTAGATATATGCTTCTTTTTCTGCAATGACCGTAGTAAAAGGCAACGCGC
>CAZAXA010000020.1:0-27251 GCA_964488965.1 uncultured Phaeodactylibacter sp.
GTCTCTACCTGAGCATTGAAGACCTGCAGCGTCTCGCTGACCGACTGGTCGTTGCGGTACTGAGTGCAGGCCTTCTTGATGAAGTCCGCTACCAGCAGGCTTTTCCCCTTTTGCTCCATCTTGATGGTATCCAGCTTGATCCTGGCGACTTCCTCCGGGGAGAGGACGAGCTGGTCGCGCACCGGAAGCAGCCCCAGGGCGAAACCTTCGTACTGGGCCTTTATATACTTTTGCTTCTCGAACAGCTCGAAAAGGCTGTAGATGAACAAGGCATAAATCGCCGCCTGAATGTATCCCATGCCCGAGCCGCCCAGCACCTCGATCAGGCGGTGGATGCCGGAATCAGGGCTAAAAAGGTTGCCCATGAGTATCAGCAGCAGCCACACTAAGACAGCCGCCACTATGCTGAAGATCATTTGAAAGCTCTTGGTATTGAACATATCTTTAAGGCTTGATGAATTTAAAATTGCCGTTCTCCTGTAACACTATGGTTCCCAGAAGGACGCGAGGACTTCCCAGGTTCAGGGAGGTGGTGAAAGATTCTCCCTGTTCTCTGTTCTGCTGATCCTTGGTGTAGATCAGTCCATTGACGATCACTTTGGAGCGGTTTTTCGTGCTTTCCTTGTATTGAGCGTACAGCTTGTACTCTCCCGGTACGATCCTGTCAAACTGCCGGACGGCCTCCTGGTTGGTCCGCAGGTCGCTGCCGAACAGGCGGTTCCTGGATTTGCCGCTGTCCCACTGGCCGATATTCTTGTCGTTTTTACGGCCGCCGTAGACGCAGTCCCCACCTTTACATACAAAAAGGTCGACATTATCTTCGGCATTGCGCCAGTTTATCTCAAAAGAGGCCAGGCATGGGACGGAAGGGGCGTCCCCCTTGTAGGTGCGGGGCTCCGGCGCAGGCTGCTTCGGGCTTTCCGGCGCCGGGCTGGGCGCCGCAGGCGCGGGCTTTTTGACATCTTTTACATTGTCTTTTTGCTCCGGCTCTTTGTTGTAGTCCGGCGGGCGGCTGCTGCGGTCAGGAGGAAGCACTACCTTTTCCGGCGCCGGCTGAGGCCGGGGCGGTATATAGGCTATCGGCTCAGCCTCTTTGGGCATGCTTCTGTAATCCACGAGCACGGCAAACAGGGTATCTCCAACCTGTTTGTGCCTCAGGCTGTCGTGGAGGCTTCCAAAGACCTTCATTTCCGCGGTATCGATGTAGATGGCCGCCTGTTGTACTTTGGCTGCCGGCGCTCCTCCTTTAGGCGTGATGATGAACAGGAAGATCACGGCCCCCAGAGCGCTGGTAAGCAGGTCGAGGAAGGACAAGTTGAATAATTCCGCTTTTCTTCTGGACATGGATGTAGCTTTTATTTTAGCCCACCCGAAGGCTTCTCCAGACGGGTGAATTCGATTCTATCTTTCTTTGGGCTGCCTTTCCGGGAACAGGGAAATGGCATTCCGGGCATTTCCCGGCATCCGCAGGCGTATCGTGGCCACAGTTCCGGCACTGGATCATGCCCTCGTCGGGTTGGAGCGGGTCTCCCGTTTTACCCTCATCATCCTGATGGCTGAAGTTGCCCGTCATGTGGCAGTGCTGGCAGCGGCTGGCCCCGTCCGGGTTGATGGTGAAACAATTATTGCAGATTAGCATAGCAAATGATTTAGTTGGATTTGCGGCCGGAAGATCAATAGCGGTCACCGAAATTGAAGTGGTACTCATAACCCACCGTGAAAATGGTGGAGCGGTTCAGTTGGTCGCCTTTGTTGATGGAGAAGAACTCATTGGCCTGCTTGTAGCGGGTGTTGAATGCGTCGGCCACTCCGGAGTCCCAGGCCACGTTGAAAGTGATCTTGCTGTTCTCATTGAGGGCAACCACCAACCCGGGGGACACCTGGAAACCCACCTGCATGGAACGGTAGTCTTCGTTCAGGCCATTGCCGAAGAGGATTTTGTAGTTGTCTACCTTCGTTTCGTCTGTCCCGAAATATTCCGTGGTTTCATCGAGGTTGCCGCCCAGGCCGAAGTTGAAGGACGGCCCGATGGCGATGGAGAAGGCAAACCGGGGCGTCAGGTACTGTCGGTAGCCCACCAGCACCGGAACGGAGATATAGTGCAGTTTTTCCTTGCCGGTAAAAAAGCCGGTTCCTACCTCATCCTCGAAATTGTCGGTTTGGTATTCGCCGCCTTTCCGGATGTACTGAATGCCGCTGCTGAGTGTGAAGTTCCGGATTTCGAAGCCCAGGCTTACGCCTCCGTTCAGGCCGAAGACGGGATTGGTATTGGGATACAGTTCCGCCAGGTCTTCAGTGAATTTGAACTTGGAAAAGTTGCCGCCGCCGTTGGCGCCGATGTAGAAAGAATTGTTTTGTGCGTGCAGGGTGGCCAGGCTAAGCAATGTGAATGCCAGGGTGCTGATGATCATTTTCATAGTTTGCAGATTGTTATGGATAATGTTAATGCGTGTTACAACCAATCATGGCACAAAGAAAAGGGCGGGAATCGTTAAGGTGTGTTATGGCTTCGTTACTTTATTCTTAAGCGGGCGGGTTTAACCTGTTATTAAGGCTTCTTAAGGGTTTTAACCAATTATCGGTTCTCGGCTTTACCGGGGGCAAAAACCCCTGAGGTTTTCAAAACCTCAGGGGTTTCGCATCAATGCACAAACTGCAGGCATACCGGGCTGTACACCTCGGCCCGGCCTCCTGTGGCTTCCAGTTTTCCGTTCTCCTGGTCAATCCGGAACACTACCACCGAGTCCGAATCCCGGTTGGCTACCAGCATGTAGTTGCCGTCGGGGCTGATGGTGAAGAAGCGGGGATGCCCTCCCAGGGCAGGCTCGATCTCCACCTGCTTCAGTGCGCCTTCGGAGGAGACGGCAAAGGCGGCAATGCTGTCGTGCCCGCGGTTAGATACATAAAGGAAGCGGCCGTCCGGGCTGAGTTGTATGTGGGCGCAGGTATTCTCTCCGGTAAAAGTTGCCGGCAGGGTGCGCTCTTCCTGTATCGGAGTAAAGGCAGGGCTTTCTTCCTCATAGGACATAGATACTACTGTACACGTCAGCTCGTTCACCAGAAAGGCCAGCTTTTGGCTGGGGTGGAAAGCCAGCAGCCGGGGCCCGCTGCCGCCTTTTACCTGTATGGCGGTAAGCGCTTCCCCCAATGTGCCGTTCGTTTCATCGAAGGGGTAGGCCAGCACCTGGTCGATTCCCAGGTCGACGGCATAGAGATACTTGCCATCCGGCCTCCAGGCCACGCAGTGGGCGTGCGGGCCTTCCTGTCGTGCGGCATTGGGCCCGCTTCCTGAGTGCTGCCGGATGGCGGGCCCTTCCTGCAGGGCGCCCTTGCCGTCGAGTTCAAACAGGGCGATATTTCCACCGGTGTAATTGGCCACGCTCAGGAAGCGCCCTTTGCTGCTGAGGCTCAGATAGCAGGGGTGGGCGCCCCGGGTATTGGCATCGTTCAGCAGGGAGAGTTGCGCCCCGCCCTCATCCCACTGAAAGGCGCTAATGCCGCCGCCGGGCTGCCCCTGGAAGGTTTCCGTTTCGTTGACGGCATACACTCGCTTCTGGCCTTTTGAGAGTATCAGAAAGGAAGGCTGTTCCATTTCTGCCGCCAGCCCTTCGTTGGCCAATGCGCCGGTGGCGGGGTCAAAACTCAGGAGGTAGATGCCCTTGCTTTTTCCCTGAGTATAGGTTCCTGCCAGTATTTTCATAGGTGTCGTTTCCGGAGTTTTCTCCCGTTGGCCGCATGCCGTCAGGAAACTGGTAATGATTGCCGGGATGAAGAGGATGGTAATACGCGTCATGGCTTTCTTTTTCGGAAGGAGTCAGAGGGGGATCAGGACGTCGACTTTAGTCCCGGCGGGCGCCCCTTTATCGTCCATCAGGTCAGTAATGGTTACGGTAGTATTGGTATTGTAAATCTTGTTGATGGTTTCTATACGGTCTTTGGTGATGTTCATGCCCATGGACCGCTTTCCCGGGGTTGGTTTGCGGAATTCCGCTGATTTTCCCCGCCCTACGCCATCGTCCTGAATGCTGCACTTCAGAAAGCCGTCCTCCCGGCTGATGTTCAGTTGTACCTTTCCCTTGCCTGCCTTATGCATCAGGCCATGCCAGATGGCGTTTTCCACGAAAGGCTGAAGGAGCATAGGGGGAATCTCAAATTCTTTGAGGTCCAATTCGGGATCTGCATTTATTTCATATTCGAAGCGGTGGTTGAAACGAAGGCTCTCCATCTCCATATACAGGCCCAGGGTTTCCAGTTCATCTTTCAGGTTGACGTAGTTGGAACGGGAATTCTGGAGGATCAGCCTGATCAGGCGGGAGAAACTGTTGAGGTATTCCGAAGCCTTCTGGGTTTCGTTCTTGATGATGTAGTGGTCGATGGAGTTGAGGCAATTGAACAGGAAATGAGGGTTCATCTGGGCGCGCAGGGCGGTTAGCTCCAGGTTGGCCACCTTTTTGTCGAACCGGGCCTTCAGGCGCTCCGTTTTCCTGACCTGCCCCAGGCGGTAACGATAGAAGCCATAGGCCAGGGCGAGCAGCAGGAGCAGCATGCAGGCCCGAAACCAGAGTTGCCGCCACCATGGCGTTGCCACGGCCAGCCTGATCTTTGCCGCTTCCTCATTCCACAGGCCGTCGCTGTTGGCCACTTTGACCAAAAATGTATAATGGCCGCCGGCTACGTTGGTGTAGGCTGCGTAATTGCGCTGCCCGGCGTAGACCCAATCCTCGTCGACTCCTTCCAGCTTATATTGATACTGGTATTTTTCCGGGTGGGTATAGCCGATCGCCGAAAAGTCAAAGGAAAAATAGTTCTGCCGATGCCCCAGCCTGATGGCCTGAGTGTAGAGCAAACTGGAGTCGGCCGGCCACTCGTTGTTGTAGATTTTAAAAGAAGTCAGGTATGGGCGGGGTTTTTCCAGGCTTTTTTTCAGTTGCCGAGGGTCAAAAATGCTCAGCCCTTTGCGGAAACCCACCACCAGTTCTCCGGTGGAAAGGCTTTCCAGTTGATTGGCCGTCATGACCTTCAGTTCTTTGTCCAGCCACTGTATTCCATCCTGTTCGTTATAGATTTCCAGGCTGCCCGTTTCCGGGTCAAACCGGACAAGGCCTGCCGGGCTGATGCCCCACAGCCTGCCCCTGCTGTCGGCCGCCAGTTTGGAAAGGGCCGTAACTTCCTGCACGGCGCCTTTTTCTATGTGGATGGCCCCTTCCTGTATTTTCTTCTGTAATGAAAACTTCTCATACAGGCCCTGCTCCGGCTTATTGATATTGATGCGGCCTAATTCGCCGTCTATTTCGTTACTAACCCATAATTGGCCGCGCGGGCCTTCCGCAAAATCTTTTACATTGTTTATGGAGCGGCTATTGTCGCCGTTTTCAGAATAGGGGAAGAGGAAAAAAGTGTCCCGCTCATAGGAATAGGCGCCAAAACCGCTGCAGTTGGAAATCCATATATTGCCCCTGCTATCCTCGTGGAAGGCATAACGGAAACGCCTTTGGTTGCAGCCTGGGAATAAGGGATCCAGTTGTTCAACCACTCCAGTCCGGGTATCCATTCGGGAAACGCCCCGCGTACCCCCTCCCAGCCAAAGGCTGCCTTTACTGTCAGAAAAGAAGTTCAGCCAGGAGCTCTCTTCCGGCAAATTCGCAGAAAGCGGGTGGGGGATGATCGACCTGCCATCGGGGGAGAGGGTAAAGAGGCCCACGTCTTCCAGTATGAGCAACTGCCCGTTCAGGAGCGCCATATCTTTGCCAAAAAAGGTAGAATACCTGAAATTTTTGGGCATGGGAATAAGTTCCCAGCGGCGGCTCTCCAGCCCAAAGCGGTAGATGCCATCCCCGTCGCCTATTGAGATATACAGGCATTTCCGGCTGCTGTCTTCTATGATCTTTTGGGTAATATAGGGCCGGACATCCCCGGCCGTCTCGAAAAAATAGTTATTGAACTGGGTGGTCAGCGGGTCGAAGGCCTGGATGCCAACGGGGCTGGCAGACCAGAGGCGGCCCTGTTGGTCGACGAGGTCGATATCGTAGTTTTTTTTGCTCTGGATGTCATTCACCCAGGGGTAAGAGATATTAAGGCTCCGGGTATCCAGAACGGCAACACCCTGCCCGCAGCTCAGCCACAAAGCATCCTCATTCCTGCGGAGTATGGCATGAATACTCCAGCCATCCCTGAGATGCAATTCCAGGAGAAGGCGGTTTTCTGCAGGATCGTACACCTTCAGCCTTCCGTCGGTGTCCGCCATATAGAGATATCCGTCAGCGTGGGAGAAGATATGCGCTATCTCCTTTAGTTCAACAGGCGGATAATGGAATTGCCGCGTGTATTTGTTGAAGCTGAAAAAACGGAGGTTGGCGCCGATCCACAGTATGGAATCATTGCCTGTATCCTGGCAAACGGCAAGTATCCTCTCCTTTGGGGGCGCCTTGCCCTGGCCTGGTTCCGCAATGGCCGGCCGGGGATGATAATGTACAAAGGCGCCGGTTGCCGGTTCGTAACGGCTGAGCGCCTGGCTGCCGGAAGATACCCAGATTTCCCCCTGCCTGTCGATATAAATCCATTCTATGAAATTGCTGCGCAGGGAGGAGGAGTCGGCTGCGTCGTGGTAAAAGGAATGGAATTTGCCCTTCACCGGGTCAAAAACACTCAACCCTCCATAGGTGCCCACCCAGGCTTTACCATCGCCCGGCGACGTTGCCAGGCTGGCAATGGCATTAAAAGCGAGGCTGCTGGAGTCGCCCTGCCGGTGAAAGAAAGTTTTTATCTGCGTGCCGTCAAAGCGGGACAGCCCGTCGTAGCTTCCGATCCACATGAAGCCGTTCGAATCCATAGCAAGGCCCCGGAAATAATGATTGGGAAGGCCGTCCTCAGCACGGATCAGCAGGCTGGGGCGGCCGAGGTCGTACTGGGCTATGAGCACACCGCGGCTGAACAGGAGCATCAGCACGGGCATGGTGCAGTTGAGTAGTATGCTTTTCGGCAGCCGCATGGTCATTGTGGCATGAATGTAACAGTAATTTTGCTGTTTTTCATTTTTGAAGTAATTTGGTTAGGTATTGCAATATAAGTAAAATGGCCGTACCGGCTTTGTAACTTTAAACAATATCAGATATGCGATCATCGATCCTTCTGCCCGGAAAATACCGGCTTGCCTTTTTGCTGAGCGCTTTATGCCTTATAATATTAAAAGCAGGCGCTCAGCCCGCGGAAACGGTTGCAGGAAGAGAACTGCCGCTCCTGAAAGGCAAAAAAATACTGCTCGTCTACGGCGGCTGGCCGGGCCATCAGCCGGAGGCCTTTGCCAAAAGGGTAGGGGCCTGGCTGGAAACGGAAGGGGTGGAACTGACGGTCTCAGACTCTCTCGGCATTTACACCGATGGTGAATTTATGGCTTCTCTGGACCTGGTCATTCAGTACTGGACGATGGGCAGGATCACCAAAGAACAGGAGGCCGGGCTGCTCAAGGCCATCAGGAACGGCGCAGGCCTGGCCGGATGCCACGGCGGTACCGGAGACTCCTTCCGCGATAATACCGAATATCAGTATATGGTAGGCGGGCAATGGGTGGCTCATCCGGGGGGAGAGATCGACTACCGGGTCGACATTACGGACCCGAAAGACCAGGTAACACAAGGCCTCGGCGGTTTTGACATCCATACCGAGCAATACTACATGCACGTCGACCCCAACGTGAAGGTGCTGGCCACTACGGCCTTCACCGGCGGGCACGACAGCTGGATCGACGGGGCCGTGATGCCGGTGGCCTGGAAGAAGTACTACGGGAATGGCCGGATTTTCTACTTATCCATAGGCCATTCTCCGGATACGTTCGACGTTCCCGAGGTGTGGGCCATGCTTACGCGGGGTATCAGGTGGGCCAGCGGCAGCCGCCATATGCCCAGGGAGGAGTGGATAAACCCGGTGTATGGAGAAAGGTAGCGGCGCTGCCCTTTGACGGGGCGGGGTTCAACCTTGTCGTCCGTTCCTGCGCCTACGCAAAAAGCGAGCCAACCAGTTCTGCCAGCACTTCATTCAGCCGGCCTATGGCCAGAGGGATATTCCATTTCTCCCGGTTCCGGGCCTCTATGTAGTTGGAGATCGCACGGATCTCCAGAAAGGAGATGCCTTCCATAAGGCAGGCGTAAAAAAAGGCGGCGCCTTCCATGCTCTCCACCTGCGCATCCGGGTATTTGGCACGGATGGCTTCGATATCGGGTGGATAGCCATGGGCCTTGTTGACGCTCAGCCCGTGGGCGGCAGGCAGGAAGTTGAAGCGGGCGGCCGCCTCGTTGGCCAACTTCCCCCCCTCAAAAGGAGCCTGTCCTGTTTCGATCAGCCCCAGTTCATGTACATCCGTGAAACGGCCATCGGCTTCCTGCACGCCGAGGTCGGCAAAGCGCTCGCTCACTACCTGTACTACTGACCCGATCTGCAATTCCCGGCCAAAGGCCCCGGCTATGCCGGCATTGATAGCAAGGTGAAAGTTTTTACTGCTCAGTACTTTTCCCACGGCGTAGGCCATCAGCGGCAGGCCCACTCCGGTGATCAGCACGGAAACTTCCACATTGCCCTTTTGAAAGGTAAAGGGGCCGGAACGGACAAATTTCTTTTCCAGGTGATCGAGCAATGGCTGTATCTCGAAGGAGGTGGCTGCGACGATCAGGATATTCATAACCGGGCTACTTGTTGAAAGTGATGCCGGCGGCCGGCGTAAAGCCCAGCACCTGGTGATAAGCGGAAGCAATGTCGATGCCAATGCCGTTGGGCAGGGCATAACCCAGCCCAAAGCTCAGCATAGTGGGTTGGGTGGCTGTTCCCAGCCGCAGGAAAAGCGGCTCGATGATGCGATATTCAACGCCAAAGCGGGCGCGGGCCGGGTAGTCGATATCCTTCTCTACCTCTGCCAGCAGGCTGAGCTTATCGGAAGGAAGATAGCTGAAGCCCATTTTGAGGATGGTTGGCAGGGATTCTTCTGCGGTAACCTTTACCCGGGCAGGGCTGAACAGGTGAACCCCCAGGGTTAACCGGGGCAATAATTCTGCCTGAAGGCCTGCCTCGAAAGTAAAGGCCGCCTTATTCCCATATTCGGGTATGCGGGTGTTCAGCATCAGGAACTGAGCGCCGATGGAAAGCTTGTCCAGCAATTTACGGCCATAGGCCAGGCCGATGCGCTGCTCGTTGTATTGTTCAAAGCCAAAGTAGTTGAGCGTCAGCCCGAAGGAGCCGGAAGTGCCGGCGGGCAGCGCAGCGCCCAGGGAGAAGGAACGGATTTCGCTGAGCAGAAAACGCTGTTCGCCAAATGCAGCTACTGCCGGCTTTTCCAGTTGTGCCAGGCCCGCCTGGTTGGAGAAGATGCTGTTGATGCCGGTAAAGGTAAGGCCGGTATAGCCCATGGCCACCCCCCGGGAACCGGCGGCAGGCGGGGCGCCGTTCTGTGCGGCGAGGCACTGTGCGGCGAGAAAGGTTATGGCCAGGAGAAGGTGCTTCATGAGGTCGTTGTATTCCGGTATGAAATGAAAAAATACATGGAAATACGGCGGAAATGCATGAAGATACAGTTTATATCACAACTGCGTTCTCTTTTGCTACCTTCGCGAAGAACTCCCCTGCTTCCGTCATTTCCCGTTCCATGGTCTTCAGGTCGACCCGCACCAGGCCAAAGCGGTAGGTCGGGCCCAGGTTCCACTCGAAATTATCCCAGGTGCTCCACTGGATAAAGCCCTGCAGGCCGACGCCTTCCTGTATAGCCCGGTGGCATACCTGAAGGTAGTCTTTGATGGCCTGGATACGCCGCCGGGGGTCGTCTGTGCAAATCCCGCTTTCCACCATGATGATAGGCTTGCCGTAGCGTTTGTGAAAACGCCGCAATATCCTGCCCAGGCCTTCCGGTTTGTAACCCCACATCTTGTCGTGCGGAACGCCCATTTTATCCAGCTTGCCGGGTTTATCGACCTCGGTGATGGGAAAGGGCGTGAAAGGCACGTGGGCATAATAGCTCAGCCCCCAGTAATCCACCTTTTCGAAATAACGGGCGGCCCTGCCCTGGAACCACCAGTCGGTGATCCGGGCGGGGATTTTGCCCAGCCAGTTGGCGCCTTCGAAATTGGCGGTATTCAGGGAGATGCTTACCGGTTTTTCCGGGCAGGCCGCCTTCAGCAGGCTATAGGCGATCTCATGGGCCTGCTGAAGGTGGCGCAGTACCCGATTGGATTTTCTGAAGCTGCGCTTATGTGGCGGAAAAACACCCAGCAGATACGCATTCATGGCATAGACGTTCGGTTCGTTAAAGGTATTCCAGTTGAATACACAGGGCTCAAAATGTTCAATACATTGCCGGGCGTAATCCGCGAAGGCGGAGATGTTATCCTCGTTCAGCCATCCTCCGTTATTTTCGAACCACAAAGGGTTGGTAAAGTGGTGCATGACGAAGAGGATGCGGGTCCCGCCATTATTGAGCAACTGGAAAAAACGCTGATATTCCTCTATTACTTCCGGTACAAAGGGAGCAAAAGGCTCAGGCTGCAGCCGCGCCCAGTCGACGCCGCAACGGTAAACCGTGCCGAATTGCATAATGAAGCCGGCATCCAGTTCCCTGAGCTGTTCGTGAGCGGTGGTCTGGTCCAGGATGTAGCCGTCCCGTGCCTTAAAGCCCCGCCAGTTGTGGGCTGAGGCGGTTTCCACCTGGGTGGCGGAAGTTGAGCTGCCCCAGAGGAAGTTTTCCGGAAATTCAAGGCGCATGGTCAGGGCGGTTATTCGATCCAGTCGGCAACGAAAACATTGGTAGACCGGGTGCCCCCGTTGTTCCGGTTGGAAGAGAAGGAGAGTTTCTTTCCATCCGGCGAGAACATGGGGAAGGCGTCAAAGGCATCGTCAAAGGTTATCTGCTGCAGGCCGCTGCCGTCCAGGTTTATCATAAAGATGTTGAACTGCCGCCCGCTATCCATATGGTGGTTGGAAGCGAACAGGATGCGCTCGCCGGAAGGGTGGAAATAGGGCGCCCAGTTGGCCTTACCCAGCCTGGTGGCCTGTTGCAGGCCGCTGCCATCCACATTGCAGACAAAAACTTCCATATCGGTGGGCTGCACCACATTTTCCGCCAGCAGGTTCTTGTACAGGGCCACCTCTTCCTCCGTTTTGGGGCGGGAAGCCCGGAAGACCAGCTTTTTGCTGTCGGGCGAGAAAAAGGCGCCGCCGTCGTACCCCAGCTCGTTAGTCACCTGCCGCGGGTTGGAGCCGTCAATATCCATCGTCCACAATTCCAGGTCGCCGGAGCGGATGGAAGTGAAAACGATCTTTTTGCCATCGGGAGAAACGGTGGCTTCGGCATCATAGCCGGGGCTGTCGGTCAGCTGTTTGATGATATTGCCCTGCAGGCCGGCGACGAAGATATCGAAATCGGCGTAAACAGGCCAGACGTATTTGCCCTGTACCGAGCGGGGCGCTTCCGGGCAGGCTTCGTTGCCCAGGTGGGTGGAAGCGTAAAGGATGGCCGTATCGCCCGGCAGGAAATAGGAGCAGGTCGTCCTCCCTTTGCCGGTACTCGCCAGTGGCGGCTTCTCTCCGCTGTAGCCGGTGAAAGGCATGTAGAAAATCTGGTCGCACTCGGCGCCCCAGCTTTCGTTGGTGGCCTGGAAAACCAGCTGTTCGCCGCTGAAGCTCCAGTAGGCTTCGGCATTGTCGCCGCCGAAAGTCAGTTGCCGTACATTTTTCAGGTGCGCTTCCTGAGGGTAACGGAGGGTGTCGGCAGCCGGTTCGCCGGCTTCGGCGCTTTGGCCCTGTTGGCCGGAGCCGGAAGGCTGGCAGGCGGCGATAGCCGCAAATGATAAAAGGGCGAGGATGGTACGGATAGTCATATTGTTTTTTTTCGTTTTGGGCAAATATACTGGACGTATGCCGGTCTCAAAAGGATCGGCCGAAAAAAGCTCGGACGGCTTTACTGCCCGCCATCTGCGCTGTCGTTGACATCCCCTGTTTTTATGGCGGCCCAGTTGAGCGGCGCACTGTTGCTGCCGGGAGTGAAAAAAATCTTCCCGGCATCTCCGTCATAGGCCTCGTCGAAGGGGTTCTGGGGTTGCTGGAACTGATAGGCGGGGTTGATAAAAATCCAGGGTTCCTGGCTGCTGAGCTCGGTGTCGATGCCCAGGATAAGGCGGCGCAGGAAGATCAGGTCCAGCGTAGTGACCCTTCTGTCGCGGTTGGCGTCGGAGGCGATCAGCAGCAGCGGCTCGTCGAAAGGGGCCACGCCAAGGATGTGGCGGCTCATCAGGAGCAGGTCGTGCGTACTGACGCCATTGCGGTGATCTCCCATCCGGCTCGCCCGCAGGGTGTACTGCCGGGCGGGGTCCAGTTGGGCATTGAAACTGTACTGCCCGGAAGCATTAGAATTCCCCATGCTGCCAGGAATTTCCAGCAGTTCGACGGTAACGCCGCCGACCGGGTCGCCCGCCGGCGTGTGGATAGTGCCGGCGGCGGTAAAGCTAACCAACGGGCGGTTGGCGCCGGTAGCGGCGATGGCGGCGTCGACAGCATCGATGGTAGCCTGCTGGTTAGGCCCCCGGGGGTCGAAGTTGACCGTCCCGTCCGGGGCGATAACCACAAAGGTGGGCGTGCCGAAGAAGAGGCCATACGTGCCGTTGCGGTAGGGCAGGCTGGCATTGACGCTGCCGCCATCGGCGCCGGCGCCGGGGAAGGTATGGCCGTGGTTGGCCTTGTAGGCGGCCACGTCGGCGCTGCTGTCGTCATTTTTAGTGCTCAGGCTGATGAATTCCACATCGCCGCCGCCGCCGCCCCAGGCCTGGTAAAGCGGTTCCATCAGAGGGGCAATGGCGTTGCATGGCGGGCAGTAGGTGAAGAATAATTTGACCACTACCGTCTTGCCCTGGTTCAGGTAATCGGCATAGAGCCGGTGCTGGCGCCCCTGGCTGTCCGTAACGGTAAAATCCGGGGCGGGAGGCTGAGCGGGCAATGCCAGGGAAAAAAGGAGGGCCAGTGTGATAGTTGCTATCGGCGTTTTCATAATCGGTTGCGGTTTTACTGAAAGTGAGCGGGGAGCGAGGGGCAGTGCTTTTTATTGATGACAAATGGCTTGTGAAAACACCACTAAATTAGTGCATTTTTTTCATCGCCCGGCAGTTTGATGTATATTAAAAAAAGCCGTCCGGGAAGAAACATGCCTATCTTTTCCAAACTTGCTATCCTTCAGGCAATAGGTTTTTAATACATAATCTTTACCTTTGCGCCACATTTTTAGAAAATGCAGAAAGTTGTATTTCAAGACCTGGGAATGGTCAGCTACAAGACGGCCTGGGAATATCAGGAAGAAAGGCTTAAGGAGTTAATAGACAGGAAGTTGAGGAATAGGGGGCTGGCTCCTGAAGCCAGGGAAGAACAGCGCCACTACCTGCTTTTTTGCGAACATCCTCCGGTTTATACCCTGGGCAAGAGCGGTTCGATGGATAATCTGCTGCTCGACGAGGCCGGCCTGGAGCGGGAAGGCTTTGAGTTCTTTCGCATCAACCGTGGCGGAGACATCACCTATCACGGGCCCGGGCAGATCGTGGGCTATCCCATTTTCGACCTGGATTGCTTTTTTACAGATGTGCACCGGTACGTCCGTTATCTGGAAGAGGCCGTCATCCTGACGATCGCCGAATACGGCCTGGAAGGCATGCGGATGAAGGGCTTCACCGGCGTATGGCTTGAAGCGGAAGGGCAGTTGCCCAGGCGGAAAATATGCGCCATAGGAGTGCATCTCAGCCGCTGGGTGACGATGCATGGCTTTGCTTTTAATGTCAATACCCGGCTAAGCCATTTCGACAATATCATCCCCTGCGGGATAAACGACAAGGACAAGGGCGTGACTTCCCTTTCCCGGGAACTGGGCAGGGCAGTTTCGACAGATGAAGTGAAAGGCAAACTCAGGCGGCACTTTGCCGGCCTGTTTGGTTTTGAGTATTCCGGGTAATGGCCTCCGGCAGGCCGGCGCCCCAATTTGTGTTCTGGATTATGATGAAAGATATACCCAACCTGAAAGTTGAAGACATCGCAATTGCCGTGGTGCCCAGAGAAGAACTGGCCATGGATGAGGAATTGTGGGATACTTATCTTATCAACCTCAAGGAAGAACCTATTACGAATGTGCTGGTCAATTCCAAAGGTTACGGCGAGGTGGAAGGAGAAAGGATGAGGACGACCATTCTTCGGCATTTCTTCGAGGAGATTCCCCCGCTCTCGGTGGTGCAGATCGAGCCCATTCAGGTTAAGTTGTTCGGCCTGACTAATGAATACTGGGTGAGCTTTGTTTATGAGGAGTATATGTACGACAAGAAATACATCTTCGTCAATGGAAGCATTGCCCGTGAAAATTTCACCAGGATACCCTTTATCGGCCGGAAAGGGGTAATGATCCGATAAGCTATGAGCAGGAACCAGGAATTGAAACCCAGGAAGGTCAGCGAGTCCCGCACCGTAATGACGGAAATGGTCATGCCCAATGATACGAACCCGACGGGCAATCTGATGGGGGGTAACCTGCTCCGGTGGATGGATATCGCCTCCGGCATCTGCGCAGGCAAGCACTGCGAGGCGCATGTGGTCACAGCCTCTGTTGACCACGTTTCTTTTCAGAAACCTATCAAACTGGGGGATGTCATCACGCTGGAAGCTACCGTAACCCGTGCTTTCCGTACTTCTGTGGAAATTCACGTCGAAGTATTCGCCAACGACATCAAGGGGGGAAACCCACGCCGGTGCAACCATGCCTATTACACTTTCGTTGGAATGGATGAAGACGGAAAACCGCAGCCCGTACCTCCGGTCTTACCACTCACCGAGATCGAACAGCAACGCTACGACAGCGCCTCCAAACGCCGGGAGATGCGGCTGATCCTCAGCGGCCGCCTCAGGCCGGACCAGGCTCAGGAATTCCGCTCGCTCTTCCTGGAGCGGGAACCCTGATGCTTTACTTTATTCTGTATTAAGAATTTCCCTTTTTGCCGCAGAAGCGTCAAATCCTGTGGGGGCAGGTATTTTCAAAGCCTGAGAATTCTCCTACTTTTACCGGCCAATATCCCTATCTATGAAATCATTACATCTCTTTTTGTTTCTGGCGTTGATGCCCGTGCTATTCTCCTGTACAGAGCAGGCGCCCCGGGGCGCCGGGGGCGAAGCCTTGTACAGCCCCGATGATTATTTTGCTTTGGAACGGGCCTATCCCGACAAGGCTTTCAGCATAAAGGGCTACACCCGTGGACTGGAAGAGGCCCGGCAGGCCGTTGCCTTCCGCGAGGGCTTTCGGGGTTTTCAGGAAAACTGGGTAGTACGCGGGCCCGGCAATATCGGCGGGCGGGCGAACACCATTGCGGTGCATCCCCAGAATGAAAATATCATTTATGCCGGCTTCGCCCGCGGCGGCGTATGGAAAACCACTGATGGCGGCCTGAACTGGGCGCCGGTGTTCGACGATCAGCCCTTCCTCGCCATCGGGGATATCGAGATCAGCCCCGCCGACCCGGACGTGGTCTATGTGGGAACCGGCGACCCCAACATCAGCAGCCATCCGGGCATCGGGAATGGCGTGTTCAAGAGTGTGGATGGCGGCCTTTCCTGGCAGCATATGGGCCTGGAAGAACAGCGCATCATCTCCCAGATAAGGGTCAACCCCCTGAACCCGGATATCGTCTATGCCGCGGCTATGGGCCTTCCCTTCGAGCGCAACGGCCAGCGGGGGCTATACCGCTCTCAGGACGGCGGCCAGAGCTGGGAGCAGGTGCTTTTTATCAGCGAACAGGCGGGAATTATCGACCTGGCCATGCATCCCGCCGACCCCAATATCCTCTACGCTGCCGGCTGGGACCGCATCCGGAACAACCAGGAATCCACCATCACCGGCACAGGAGCAAAAGTGTATAAAACTACGGACGGCGGAGACACATGGTCTCTACTGCAAGAGGGGCTGCCGCAGGAGGAGATCGGCCGGATAGGCCTGGCGGTCGCTCCTTCCAACCCGGATGTCGTCTATGCAATGTATGTCGGCACGGACAGTGATATCTACAATGTATTTCGCAGTGACGACGGCGGGCAGAGCTGGGCGCCGGCAGTCAATTTCAATGGCCCGCAGGGCCTGGATAGCGGCCTGCTGGGCGGCTTCGGCTGGTATTTCGGCAAGATAAGAGTTAATCCACTGAATCCCGATGATTTCTTTATACTTGGCGTCGGGCTGTGGCGGACTATTGACGGCGGGCAGAGCTGGTATGAAGCAACGCCTCCCTGGTGGCAGTATGAGGTGCATGCCGATAAACACGACCTCGTGTTTACTCCCTCCGGCAGTATACTGCTGGCTACGGACGGCGGCCTGTACCGCTCGGCAAACGGCGGGCAGTCCTGGGAAGATATCGAAAATATCCCCACCACTCAATTCTACCGGGTGGCCTACAACCCCCACCGGCCGGATTTGTATTACGGAGGCGCGCAGGACAATGGCACGACGGGAGGCCCCGCCCTGGCCGCGGAATGGGCAAGGATATACGGCGGCGATGGTTTTCAGCCTGCTTTCCGCCCGGATATGCCCGAGGTAATGTATGCCGAAACGCAGAACGGTGGTATTGTCGTTTCCCTGGACGGTGGCGCCAGTTTTGACGGCGCCACCGATGGCTTAGCCCAGAGCGACCGCCGGGAGTGGGACATGCAGTACATCATCAGCCCTCATAACCCGGATGTGCTCTATACCGGGACCTTCCGGGCATACCGGAGCAGCGCCGGGGTGATCCCTTTCTGGGAACCCATCAGCGGAGACCTTTCCGACGGGCTGATCCTCGACCCACGCTACCACAGGATCACCTGCATAGAGGAATCGCCGGTAACAGAGGGCCTGCTGTATGTGGGTACCGTAGATGCCAATGTCTGGCGCTCCGACGATGGCGGCGGCAACTGGCTGGAAATCAGGGATGGCCTGCCGGAACGCTATGTCACTTCGGTGAAAGCCTCTCCGGAATATGCCGATTGGGTGTATGTAACCCATTCCGGGTATAAGGATAATGATTTCATTCCCCGCCTCCACCGCTCCCAAAACCGTGGGGACAGTTGGGAAAACATTTCGGGCAACCTGCCGGACCTTGCCATCAACGATGTGTACATCTTACCCGGCCATCAGGATTCAGTCCTTTTCGTGGCCACCGACGGAGGCGTGTACGGCAGCATGAACAGCGGGGCGCAATGGGAACGCCTGGGGGCCGATATGCCTTATGTGCCCTGTTATGACCTGGCCTGGAATGAGGAAAACAATGAACTGGTGGCCGGAACCTTTGCACGTTCGATCATGTCTTACCCACTGGATTCGCTCTTTGCCCTTCCTGAGGATACCACAATGACGGCATACGAACCCTTCGTAGCCGAAGCGGCTTTCCTCAGTGTCTATCCTTCGCCAGCCAGGGACCGGGTGCATATCGGTTTCCAGAATATTGAAGCAGGCAGGGAATACCGCCTGGCAGCCATCAACCACAAAGGCCAGGTTGTCATAACGCGAAGAGGAAAGCAAAACGGCTATGTGGAAGAACAACTGGATATTTCTGCTTTGCCGGCAGGAATGTACACCGTAAAGGTCAAAATGCGGCATACCGTCAGGACGGGGCGGTTTGTAAAGGCCGGCAGTTGAATGGAACGACGGAATGAGGGATCGAACCGGCTTGATTCATTCCCTCATTCCCTTCATCCCCCTCAATCCTCCTCCTCCTCCTCATATTGCTCCCGCCCGGAGCGGTCGATCATCAGGCTGCTGGCCTGCTGGACGCCCTGCAGCACCACATCGAGGATGTTGACGTGAGCGGGGCGGGTGGCCAGGAAGAAGATAGCCTCTGCCACATCCCGGGGGCTCAGCGGTTTGAAGCCTTCGTATATTTTGGCTTTTTCCTCATCGCCGTCAAAGCGGACGAGGGCGAACTCCGTTTCTTCCACGTGGGCAGGGCTGACCATGCTGGCCTTTACGTTGTGTTTATGCAGGTCGAGGCGCATGGCCCTGGTCAGGGTTTCCACAGCGGCTTTGGTAGCGCAGTAGACATTTCCATTGGGGTAGACATCCCTGCCGGCAGTGGAGCTCACGTTGATGATGTGGCCGCTCCTGCGCTGCACCATCCCGGGAGAAACTGCGCGGGTCATGTACAACAGCCCTTTCAAATTGGTGTCGATCATCTCTTCCCAGTGTTCCAGTTGCCCTTCATGGATAGGCGCCAGGCCTTTGGCCTTGCCGGCGTTATTGACCAGGATGTCAATTTCGCTCCACTCGCCGCTGAGTTTGTCCATTACCTCTTCAACGGACTCCGCATCCCGGACGTCATAGGCTATGGCCAGGATGCCGGCCCCGTATTCTTCCTGAAGCCTGGCTTTCAGTTCTTCGAGGCGCCGGGCGCGCCGGCCGGTAATGATGACCCGGTAGCCGTTCTGGGCGAAGATTTCGGCAGTGGCCTTGCCGATGCCGGAGGTGGCGCCGGTGATGAGGACGGTCTGGTCCACTTTGGGGGCGGGCGCCTCTTCCTTTTCCATTTCCTGCCGGAGCAGGACCGTTTCCTCTTCCCTGGCCTGAAGCAATTCTTCCAGGCGGTTGATATTTTCCTTCAGGGCCTCGATGGTATCATGGCCGAGGCTGGAGGTTATGCCGGGGGCCGCAGCGGATTTTTCCTGGAAAGCCAGGTCGTTTTCCGGCGTCCGCAACTCCGGGTTGATGGCAATGGCGCGGGCGTAGGCTTTCCTGGCCCTGGAAGTTTGCCCCAGATGGTGGTAGACCAGCGCCAGGTCGTAGTTGGCAAAAGGGTGCGCGGGGTCAATTTTCAGCGTTCTCTGGAAGTATTTAATGGCCTTTTTGGGCTTATCCAGGGCTTCGCTGAGCAGAAGGCCATACTGGTAGGAGGCGTCAGCGTTGTGGCCGTCCTGTTTTAAGGCCTTTTTAAAAAAATTGGCGGCAGCCTTTTTCTCCTTTTCGAAATGAGCGGCAGTGATCATGCCCAGGCGGTAACAGGCATTGGGGTACATCGGGTTGATGTCGATCAGATGATGGTAATACTGCCGGGCCGCGTCAAAATCTTCCAGCAACTCATTCAATTCTCCCATGAGGAAGAGGGCATCCTGGTTTTCCGGCTCGGCAGTGGCCGCCGGTTCCAGTATTTTCCGGGCGGTGCGGTAGTCCCGCGCCCGCTGGGCCAGCATCAGGGCATAGTGATACCGCAGATAAGGGCTCGTCGGGTTTTCTTCTACCGCCTGAGCCATGAATGCCAGCCCTTCCTGTACCTGCCCGGTGTTGAAATATTCAAGGGCCTCTTCTACAAGAAGCGAAACCTGGTCTTCCTCTTCCTCTTCCTCAACCTCAACCTCAACCTCTTCCTCAACCTCAACCTCTTCCTCTTCTACCAGGCTGTCATCTTCATCATCGTCGAGGTAGAATTTCTGCTGAGCTTCCTCCTCTTCCTCTTCGGCGGCAGCGGGAACGGCCCACTCCGTGCGGGCTTCTTCGAGGCCGAGCTCGATGGAGGCGGCCACTTCCTCGATCGCTTCTTCTGCCATAGAAGGCGCTTCTTCCGGCAGTTCTTCTTCCACTTTTTCCGCCGGCGCTTCCTCCTGGTTTTGTCCGGCCGGGCTTATTTCCGGGATTTCAGGCAGGCCGGCGGGGGGCAGTTCTTCTTCAGCGGGCAGTACTTCTTCCGGAACGGAAACAGGGGGTTCTTCTTCCGGCACAGTCTCTTCCACGGCCGGAGCGGCCGGTTTTTCTGCGGGCGCTTTTTCCTCCTCATCGGCAGGGATAAAAGAAGGTTCTTCCTCCCAGCTTATGACGGGGGCTTTCGAGCGGAAGCGGTTCCAGCCTTCGGGGTCGTTAGTGAACTTGAAGAATTGCTCGAAGGCATTGGCCGTCAGTTGCCGGTGGGCCAGGTAGTTCATACCCCGGAGGACGCGCAGGAATTCCCCGGCCTCGCTGGAGATTTCCCGCATCACCTTCAGGTGGGTGTTAAAGGCTTCTTCATCAAAATCCTTCATCTGACGCTTCTGGCGGCGCAGGTCCAGGTACTGGTCCTGCCAGTAGTTGATATACTGTATAATGTCGCTGACGCGCTCAAAATCAGTTTGTATCCGGATGGTTTCGCCCGATTGTTCGTCTTTCGAGCTGCCACTGATCACCACCGGAAGGATCTGGCCCCGTTTTTCCTGCAGCAATTTGAGGCCATGGCTCATACACTGGGCCGCTTTGAGAAAATTATCGCTCACTATGAGCAGGATGGGGTTGGGTTGGTTGAGCAATTGGTCGGCAAGGGGAGTGCCGGCAGTTGACCTGGTGCCGGCATAGCGTTGGAATTGATAACCGGAGAGGCTTAGTTGTTGCTCCAGTTTTTTTACCACCTCCTCATTGTCCGTACAATAGGCTATGGCAATGTTTTTTGTGCTCATGATCTCAAATTGATTTCTGGTTTACTTTGTTTCTTTCAGAAGTTGGTTGATAAAACCGGCAAATTCTTCTTTAAAAGTTTCATATTCGCTGGTGGCCGGGCCGGTGAAGCCCGTATATATGCGCCTCACTTCGCCCTTTTTATCGATAAAGATCAAAGTGGGGTAAGCGATCAGGCCGCTGAGCATGGGCAGGGCTTTTGCCGCCTCTTCCTCGTCTGCGTATCCGGCCAGCAGGATTTCATAGTTCAGGCCCAGCTCTTGTTTAAACGAACGGATCGCATTTTTAGCTTTTTCAGGGTCCCGATATCGCTCGAAAGCCAGTCCGATAACCGCCAGCCCCGGGCTGTTTTGCCCTTCGAGGTACTCTTTCAGAAAGAGGGCCTGGTCCCGGCAGTTGGGGTTCCAGCTTCCCATCAGTTGGAGGAGCGCCACTTTACCCTGATAGGCGGCATCGGATAAAGATACCGTTTTCCCCTCGGGGTTTTCAAAGGAAAAGCCGATCCCTTTGTGCCCTTCCCGGATATAAGTGAGGCTGTCGGGGCCGTTGAGCTTAAAATCCGGGTTGCGCTTAGCCGTCCAGATGGCCTGGTGATCCTTGCCGGAGCGGAAAGAACCGATGAGGGTGCTGTCGGGGCGGGCCTTGGCTTCAAAGAGGAAAGCACGGGCGCCGTCAAAGCAGCTCAGGTAGAGCTTGTCCTCCTGCACACTACCCTCCAGGTATCGGTAATCGCCGGTTTGCGTCAGGAAAGTCCCGGTGAGGTAATTACCTTCCTGTTTAAATTCTCCTATGGCCTTATAGGGCGCTTCTCCCGGAGCTTCGAAAGAAACTTCCCAGCGCCCGCTGACATCCATGGCCGGCGGTTTGCGAAGGGTAGTAAACCGATGGGCCTGCCCCTGATAGGCCTTGAACGGTATGCGGTAGTTTTCCCGGTTATTCACCACCCATTCTCCTTCCATGACGTCTTCTTCGAAAATAGCCCGGATGTAGGAGTCGTAAACCGGGAAACGGATCACCACCGTATCTTTGGCCGTCGAACGGTCCCGCCCGATGGTGATATCATCTACCCTGATCCTCTCGTCGCCGTTGATGATCTCCAGATAGAAATCCTGTTCATCGGCATAGCGAAGCTCAAAATTGAACGGCAGTTCTCCTTCGGTGACCTCTTCGAACTCCAGGTTCATCAGTTGTGGCAGAGGCTCGCCCCTGGGGTTGGCAGCCAGGATGGTGGGGTACAGTTCCAGGACTCCCCGCCAGGGGCCGGGCGGCAGGCCGGTGAAAGGGTTTTCAATAACGAGACAGGAAAACCCTCCGGTAGCCAGCGTCACAGCCAGGGCCAAATAGGAAAAAGCATGCCGGTTCATTACTTCATTTTACTGGAAAAATCCTGAAAAGATACAATGAGGTAACTCTATTTTTTTGCCCATTGTTTTTTCGGGAACCGGAATTCCGGCGCCTTGTCAGGACTTTTCCCCGACGAAATAGTCCTCCTTGTATTTGAAGAGGACATTAAAGGTGGTCAGGCTGCCGTATATGCGCGTGATGTACTGCTGCAGGTTGATTTTTTCCTCGTCGTTCAGCTGGGAGCTGTTAATGCGTTGCTCCATCACCCGCAGCCTGTCCCTTACCATAACGATCTTATGGAAAAAGGTTTCAATAGGGATCTCTTTTTCTTTCAGCCCTTCTTCACCCGGCTTCAGGATCATGATCCCGCCGTCCCAGCGGTCGCCCAGAGGCACTTCTTCGGTGATATCGGAAAAAGCGCGAAGGACCTTGATCATCGATTTCTCGATCTCGCTGAAGGAGATGCCCTCCTGCGGAGGGATGGCGTCGACGATTTCCCACTTGTCGTAATCCTTGCCTACCTGTTTGATGCCGTACAGTATAAAGCAAACGTCATAGGCTGCTTTGTGCAGGCGAATGACCACCCCGTCGCCGTAAGCGGGATGGCGTACGCGGGAGCCGATACCGAGGATTTGTTTTTCACTCATTTCGCGGTTGGTTTGTTATGTCCATGAACTTATAGTATAGGTTCCACATTGACATTCAGTTCCCCTTCCGATTTGGCGATGAGGCTGGAAACGGTGGCGTCGCCGGTCACGTTCACCACCGTGCGGCACATGTCCAGGATGCGGTCGACCGGAAAGATAATAGCGATCCAGGCAGGGTTAAGGCCGACCGACTGCAGGACGATGATCATCATCACCAGGCCGGCGCTGGGCACCGCTGCGGAGCCGATGGAGGCCAGGGTGGCGGTCAGTACAATGGTTAGCTGCTGGCTCAGGTTGAGGTCGACCAGGTGCATCTGCGCCAGGAAGACCACTGCGACGGCCTGATAGAGGCTGGTGCCGTCCATGTTGACGGTAGCCCCGATGGGCAGGACGAAGTTGGTCACATTGCGGGAGACGCCGATGTTGTCGCGCACGCACTCCATAGTGACCGGCAGGGTGGCGGCGCTGGAACTGGTGGAAAAGGCCAGGAACTGGGCGGGGCTGATCCGGCGGAAAAATTCCGTGTACGACAGGTCGCGCACCAACAGGCTTATCAGCCCGGGGTAAACCAGGAAGATCATTATTGCCAGGCCGAGGACGACCACTACCGAGTAACTGAGCAGGCCCTTAAAAATCTCAATGACTTCGGCGGGGTTGTCGGCCATTTTGGCGATCACCCCGGCCATGAGCGCAAAAACGAAAAAGGGCGCCGCCTGCATGACGACCTCCACCATTTTCAGGAAGACCTCATTGATGCCGTTGACCAGGCTGATGACCGCTTCGGTTTTTTCTGCCGGGAGCAGCAGCAGGATCACGCCAAAGAAGATGCCGAAGAAGATGACCTGCAGCATGCGCCCCCCGTCGCTGAGGGCGGCAAAAATATTGTCCGGGACGAAGTCGACCACGAACTGCAGGGGGCCCTGATCCCTGAACTGCTCAGCGGCGCGCATGCGCTCCTCCACGGAAGCATTACTTTCCTCAGCCTTCATGGCTTCCGATGCCGAGGCGGCCAGTTCGGCGTATCTGGGGTCGGACAGGAGATTCTTGCCATCCAGTATCCTTCCTCCCGGGGTGGCATTGGCCCAGAGTTCGTATTTCAGGCGGTTTTTGATGCGCTGCCCCTCGTCGATATAATCTCCGGGCTTTAAGGTATTGACCAGCAGCAGGCCTATAGTGACGGCGGCCACGGTGGTAACGAGGTAGGCAACCAGCGTCTTGGCGCCCATGCGCCCCAGCTTGGAAGGGTCGGGCAGCGCCGACACCCCGGCGATGATGGAAAAGAGTACCAGCGGAACGGCGATGAACTTCAGCAGGCGGATAAAGATGACCCCGAAAGGGTCTATCCAGTCTATGGTGAACTTGTTCCATCCCAGGTAGCTGGATATCAGCGAATAGATGATGCCCAGGATCAAACCGATTATTATTTTCCAGTGCAGTGGAATTCTTTTCATTGCGTTTGGATTTGCGAGCCCCCAAAATAGAGAAAATGTTTCATTGTTTCATGGTTTCGCCGGGCCATGCAGCCATTATCGGAATTTTCCTATGTTTGCGCTGAGGTACTGAAGAACGGCCATAAATAATTGCCGCCATTTTTGTAAATTAGAGAAGCTGCGCCTTATTTTTGGCTTTTGTGAGCCGGAAGGAGAGGTGGAATTCCCCACACGCTCTAAGCAAAAACGACTTTATGGGTTGGTTTAAACGACTAAAGGACGGCATTCAGACGGCTACCAGGAACAAGAAGGAGGCCCCCGAAGGGCTTTGGTACAAGTGTAAGGAGTGTAAGGAAACCTCCACCGTCAAAGAGCTCAAAGAGAACTTCTTCAAGTGCCCTCAATGCAATCACCATGTCCGGATCGGCTCCTACGATTATTTCGACCTCCTCTTTGACGGCAATTACGAAGAACTTTTCGGCGGGCTGGTGTCCAAAGACCAGTTGCATTTTACCGACCTTAAACCTTATACGGAAAGGCTGAAGGAAGCCAGAAAAAAGACAGGGCTGATGGATGCTATGGCAGTGGCCAAGGGGAGGGTCAACCGCCGCCTGCTGGTGGTGGCTGCCATGGATTTCAAGTTCATCGGCGGCTCCATGGGTTCGGTAATGGGAGAGAAGATCGCCATGTCGATCGACCATTGTATCGAAAACCGCATCCCGCTGATGATCATCTCCAAGTCCGGCGGCGCCCGTATGATGGAGTCGGCCTATTCGCTTATGCAGATGGCTAAGACTTCCGCCAAGCTCACGCAACTGGCCAGGGCGAAGATTCCTTATTTTTCCTTCCTGACCGACCCGACCACCGGCGGCGTCACGGCTTCTTTTGCCATGCTGGGCGATATCAATTTCGCCGAACCCAAAGCCCTGATCGGCTTCGCCGGCCCCCGTGTCATCAAGGAAACCATCAAGAAAGAGCTGCCGGAGGGCTTTCAGACCTCGGAGTTCCTCCTCGAACACGGCTTCCTGGACTTTATCGTCGACCGCAAAGACCTCAAGGAGTCTGTCTCCGACCTGCTTTACTTCTTTGACACCAATTGAGTTATGCACGAATTCATCGAGCTGGAAAACCTGCCGGAAAGAGAACTCGCCCCCGGCTTCCGGGCCCGCCTGATCCACACCGATAAGATGACGTTGGCCCACGTCCGCATCGCCAAAGGCAGCGTACTGCCCGCTCACAAACATTTCCACGAGCAGGTGACTAATATCATCAGCGGAGAACTGGAAATGACGGTGGGCGGCGAAACGGTACTGTGCAAGCCCGGCATGTCGGTCAACATCCCCTCCAATGTCCTGCATTCCGCCCGGGCGGCTACTGATTGCTATGTGATCGATGTGTTCCAGCCGGTGAGGGAGGATTACCGGTGACAGGCTGCTAACGATCCACAATGACCGTAAAGGCCTTCGCCATCGGGTCCAGTTCCGTTTTCAGCAGCTCGAAAAACTCCTGCCCGTACTTAAGGTAGAAGCCCATAAAATTGTCGTAACGTTCCTGCAGGCCGTTGCCGGGGAAGAGTTTATCCTTCAATGCCCGCATCTGGTTGATGGCGATATCGTGGCGTTGCTTTTCCGCCCGCATCAGTTTGCCTTCCAGTTGTTCGAGGCTGTTGATCATCTTTTGCCCTTCGGCGGCGGCGGTTTTGACCAGAGTAGGGTCTACTTCCCCGGCTTTTTGCCCGATGTTTTTTACCAGAGCGCTCAATTGGGCCTTTTCTTCGGCCAGGCTGAGCTCGTTCTCAGTATTTTTCCGGACGTAACTTTTGATCAGTTCCTCGATGTCTCCGAATAGCTGCTCCACCGTCAATTCCAGTTTCTCCATGCGCCTGGCGCTGCCGCCGTCGATGAAGAGGACGGAGTTGCGGCGCACCAGCATAGGATAGTTTAGGCCGAAGTGCTCGAACTGCTTCTTGCGCTCCAGCCAGTAGGCCAGCTCGCCCCCTCCGCCAATGTAGGCCAGGTTGGGCAGTACGAGTTCCTGGAATATGGGGCGCATGACCACATTGGGGCTGAACCGCTCCGGGCATTGTTCTATCTCGGCGATCAGCTCTTCCCGGCTGAAGGAGTGGGAAGTGTTCAGCACCTGGTAGCGGCCGTCTTCCAGCACTATGCGCTCGCGCTGGCGCAGTTCCGGGCCCAGATAGAAGAAATTGATCTCCCGGGGGTAGGCCTGTCCGGAGAAGCCTGCCTTTTCCAACTGTTCTACTGTGTCCTCCACCAGCGTTTTGGAGGGCTGTTCCAGGATTTCTTCTTTGATGTAGGGGATGAACAGCCGTTTCAGCTTTGGGTGGGACATATCGATAATGACCAGCCCGTAATCCCGAAAGAGGGCGTTGGCCAGATGGCGGGCCGTATCGGCATAGCGCTGGTGGCTTTCCACCGCTTCTTTGAGTAAGGCATAAAGCTCCTGTGCTCTTTCGGAATCGCCGAGCACTGCCCGGGCCTCTTCCAGGGCAGGTTGCAGCGTTTTGGCGCTCCTCATGCCTACCGGCCCGGATTCCCCATTCTTCCAGCTTATGGTTTTACCGAAAAGGTGCAGGTGGTTGACCTCCTCAAAGTCGTGGTCTTCCCCTCCGCTGATGAAAACCGGTACGAAATGCCGGCCCGGATAGCGGGCATTGAGCTGTTCGGCCAGGTTGATGGTGGAAAAAATCTTGTAAATGTAGTACAGCGGGCCGGTGAACAGGCTGGGCTGGTGCGCGGTGACGAGGGTAAAGGTGTCGGCGCCCAGCAGCGACTCGATGTTGTCCTTCACGGCTCTGCCGGTATCCATGCCTGCGTATTGCTCCCGCAGCGCTTCCACCAGGATTTTCCGGTCCGTATTATCCTTTTTTTTATCTTCGATAGCCTGAGCAAAGGCCTCCAGGCTCACTTCGTATTTGTAGAAGGGCCGCAGTTCAGGCGCCGCCAGGGCATAAGCCCGGTCGCGCCTGGAAAGGTAAGGTACTTTGTCAAAAGGAATTTGGCAGATTTCCATTGGCAGGATCGTGGTTTTATCGGTTTGTTGGCGGGGCCATTTTGTCAACCCCATCGCATGCGGTATCTTTGGATCACTAAAGAAATATTGATTCTTTGACAGGCCCTGTGTTTTGGAGACAGTGCTACCTGCGAAACCCTTGCTCCTTTTGCTCGCATTGCTTTCGCAGGAAGCACTGTCCACAGGGCCTGTCAAACAAGGTAAATGTTTTTAGAGTGGCCTTGGTTTAACTTTTTGCCAAATTTTATTTTAGCATACGGAAGATCAAACCCGGCAACACCTTATGATTATGCAGACTTACATCCTCGCCCTCGACCAGGGCACCACCAGTTCCCGCGCTATCCTGTTCGACCAGAACGGGAATATTAAAGCCAT
>CAZAXA010000021.1:0-7770 GCA_964488965.1 uncultured Phaeodactylibacter sp.
CTCTATGTAGAAGGTATCGGTCACGAACTTTTTTGTAGTGATGCCAACAGGGCCCCGGTTGAGTTGAGGCGGTGGCGGCGGGCTGTAGTCATACAGAATAACCTTGGTCCGGTAGCCGTCTCCAACTCTGCAATGAACGGTTTCATGAGTTATCTCTTCGGTTACCGGGTCGTAGTGCGGTATAGGTTGGCACATTGGAATAGGTTCATAATTGAAGCCCACATCATAGAAAACCCTTGGGTTGTATTCTCCGGTAATAATGAAATACCCGCATTCCACATCATTTATCGTATTGTTCCAAACCTTGTTCAGGTCCCGGTTACAATAAGAGATCGTGGCGCACCGGGACCTATTTAGCATGTCATCAGAAGCTCCATCCAGAAGAGCCAACTCTTCTTCCAATGCGGACCCCTCGAACTGGCCAGACTCTTCAAACGCTCCATTTTTCCAGGCCAGGTATAATTCAAATAAATTAGCGGTGACCGGCATACAAGTGTTGCCCTCAAAATCCAACGAGGTGTTGAGGAGATCGGAGGGAAAATCCAGGTCATTATCACAGACCGAAAAAGAAAAATTCCAGAGAAACGATTGGCAGGTGACATGGGTGCAAAACCCGTCGTCAAACACAGAAACATCACTTACATTACCATTTGTGATGGTTTCGGATATCCAGTCCAGGGAGGCCGGACAATACCGCAACTTGTCGCATTCATCAAACCTCGCCCTCGCCGTCTCTATCAACCCATCGATGTAATGTACAGGATAGGGGGAGTCAGGGTGGTTTCTTAATTGCTGTAATATTCTGAAGTATTCGGCGGCTCTGACTCTGCGCGGGCTTGCAGTTTCATAACCGACAAAAATGTCGTTAGGCGGCAGTCCGCAAAAAAGAGGAACAGCACATGGAAATGAAGAAGCGTTATCTACATCAAAAAACGGGGATTCCTGAAAAATCCCAACATGCTGCTCATCGCAAAACTCATCGTACAGGCAGGTTCTCTGTTCGGAGTCATAATGGTTAAACACCAGGTCGCCCGCTTGAACTTTCATTGAATACAGGAAATTAAAGGTACAATTTCCTATGTTAATCTGATAATTGTAGCCCCCCGCCCCCAGGCCTGTTTCCTCAACCAGGAGAAGGGCCCCTTCACCGGCAACCGGCAATTCTATACCATCACGAAATACCGATACCTCCTGTAGGTTGGGGTTTGGTATTTCAAGAGTTATCGTTCCATCCTGGAAACCCCGGCAAGGTTGTACGGTAGAAGGTTCGAGAACAAAAAACTGGCTGACAACCTCATTTAAGATTTCTTCTCCACAGATCATCAGGTAATGGTAGATCCTTTTTTCGACGCACCCATTCGAAACGACTAACCAAAGGTTTTCAAAACCGCTTGTGAATAGTTGAGAGTTACCGGGCACAGACGATAACTCAAGAGTTAAAGAAGGAGTATTTCCAATTACAGTTCCATTTCCCCATTGCCAGCTGATGGAATAATTCCCTGGTATGTCTTCGGTAAAGAAAGTTTCTCCTTCTTCTCTGATTGACGCGGTTACCGTCGTTTCCGGGCCTGAAATATCGGAAAACAACCCGCCGGTTGCCAGGATCTCGAAATCGGAAAAGTTGGGGGGGGCTCCTGGCAGGTTATAACAACTTTGAAGGCTAATCATTCTGGCCACGCTACACCCATCTGAATCGGTAGCCGTAACGGTGTGGCTTCCAAGCCCCAATCCTTCGACGGATGCACCGGCAACGCCGTTGCTCCAAAGGTAAGAATAGTTTCCTGCCGGATCAGCAGCCACTGTAATTGATCCGTTGGTGGCGTTCGGAACGGAGGGAACTGTTAAGTTGGATATGAATATTTCGAAAGCCTCTTCTTCGTCAATGGGCACGTCAAAATGCTGCGCCATGTTACAGCCATTGGCATCGCTAACCGTTACCTGATAGCCAATGCCATTAATCAAGCCGGTAGCAGTAGAGCTGGTTTGCCCGTTGCTCCATAAATAAGTGTAGGGCGCACTACCCCCTGAGGTTTCGAGCTCGATCATGCCTGGACAGCCTCCCTCAGACACTATGGTATTGATTATTTCAGAGTAGCTGGGAACGGAGAGGGGGGCGTGAACGATCTGTCGCCCGCAGTCGTCGGTTATGGTCACCGAATAACTTGCCGGGGAAGAAAGGTGATCGATGCTTTGTGTATGTTCACCGTTATCCCAATTATAAGTATAAGGAGGGTTGCCTCCGCTCGTGTTGAGGTATATACTGCCGGTATTGTCGCCATAACAGCTAGGCGTGATCTGAGGCGCCACTGTGAAGGGGCCCAGGCTGGGGCGTTCTTCAACAACAAAGGTTGCGGAACTGATGCAGCCGGAAAATGGGCTTACGTTTATATCACTTATATCTCTGACCGTAACCGTGTAGCTATCCGGTGGCAAGCCGGCGGCTTCGCTGTCGTAATTATTATTGGGGTCTGTAAAGATGAGCTGGCCGGAACTGTTGTACCACAGGATCTCGTATGCAGGATACTGTCCGGGATAGTTTTGAGCATTTTCCGTATAAACCGATATTTCAATAGCTCCGTTGTTCTCTCCTTCGCAGGAGGGGGTTATCTCCTCTGTCAGTATTATTCGGGGGCTTCCTTCCGGCACGAGGTTAAAAGTGAAAGTTTCGGCACAGCCTTCGGAATCCGTAATGGTCAGAATATAGGTTCCCGCCCCTAACCCTGTTATATTGGCTGTTTCCTCGCCGGTACTCCATTGATAAGTATAAGGAGGCACGCCTCCTTCAGGGTGGTTGCCGTGGAATGAAATATCAATATCCCCGTCTTTGGAGTTGCAGGATGTTGGGTGATGAATGTAATTGTCCAGGGAGGCGCCAAAAAATATGCCGACATCAAAAGGTTGGGTTTCTGAATTGCCGCAGGCGTCGGTGACAGTCACATAATAAGTGTCAGCGGTTTCAATATTGTTTAGGTCTTGGGTTGTTTGTCCCGTGTTCCATAAATAAGTGAGAGAACCACCGCCGCCCAGGACGGTAATATCAATAGTACCTGTTGACGGGCCATCAGCACACATGTGTTCTACTTCCCCTATGATTGATAATTCTTTTGCACAGACCTCCACGGCAAGGCACTTTTCATAAAAGCAACAGAGTTCATCTGTAATGGTAACACAATACTCGCCGGGATTTAAATCTTCCAGGACATTTTGTGTGCTTCCATCTGCCCATAGGTATTGGTAGGGAGGCACTCCGCCTGCTATAGTTAGGTTTATGCTGCCGTCACCGGTGTTTTCACCTGATGCACTAGTGATTTGCCCATCTACTTCCAGGCATTCGCTATCAGGAACGAGTTCGATAATAGCACAACCTTCATTTTCAGGGCTTCTCTTGTTTACTCCTCCTCCTCCACAGTCAAGACAAACTGCGAAAACATTGTCTGGGCCGGATGGAATCTGATCAGGGTTATCCCAGCTATTTGCTCCGTTTCTGGTTGGTACTTGTAAACAGGCAGCACTTTGTTGGGCCGGGCTGAACGCCAGCAGCGTATTGCCATTGGTGTCATATCCAAAAAAAAGGAACTCAACCCTGCCAGATAATTGAGAAGCGTACTGGCTAAGATCGAACACCCAATCGATCCCGTTTGGAGAAGAAGCGCCCTGAATATCCTCTTGCAATAAATTTCCTTCTACCAGGATATCAAGTGTAAGGTCTTCGAGGGGTTCGCTGGCTTGGACGCTTAGCTGCCAAAAAGGGTTCTGTAGCCAGGCGTTCCAATCCATTTGGTTTGCTTCCAACATGGGGTTAGGTGCCAGGCTTATTCCGCATGCGTAACAGCTCCAGGATCGGGTAAATTGGAGAAAACCCGTATTGAAAGTAAAGCTGGAAAGGAAAGGTTGGAAGTTGTCAAGTATGAATTTTTGTACCTCCGACTCATGCTTGTTATCGCTATTTCGAACATCAATAGCAACGGTCTTAATCTCGTAGATTCCATCATTATAGCGAGCATTGTCAGGACAGTTGGCTATTTGTGCCTGCTCTCCATCCATGGGGTCGTCTTTGTGGATGCGGGTGATGAAGTCGGTGAAGTAAAAGTCGTCGTAAGGGTGATTTGTGTAAGCAAATGGGGCGATACTCTGGTGATTCCAGTTCCCCCTTTGATTGTTTAATGCCAGGTAGGTAGGGTACATCTCATTGTCATCAAGAGCACCATGTCTTATTCTGCTGTAAAATTCTTTCCCTCGTATTTCCTGAAATTCATTTTCGTGGCTCGGTTTAATAAGAAGTTGGATGTTGTCCAAATTCATTACCACATTGCCATATCTTGTTGCAGAGCCATTCTCCCCGATTGGCACTCCTGCTGTGTTGGTGGCATTTTCCATTACTGCCCGTACTCTAAACTTGGTGGGACTTGATCCCGGGTAGTTTAAACTTACATCTCCAAAGTTTTCACCCTCAGTATGAAATTTTATTTCGTAGCTTGTCTCTTCGTGTTGTATTACGTGCAATGGGTCCAAGCAGTTGGTCTCGTATGCTTCATTTATCAGAGGATTATTATTTATATCCTGGAAATGATAGAGATGCAAATGTACAGGAAAAGGGTCATTACCTTGATAACCTCCGCCCGAGCCTCCCATAGCGGCGATAGTTTGATCTGTCGAAGTGACCTCGTCTTCTACGTCATATTGGGTTCCATTTAATGTTACAGTGCCTTCTCTTTGCCCAATTGCGTTGCTGGTGTTAAGGTTAAGGATAGCATAAAAATCTGTAAAAGGTGAATCCATTGCCTTTAATACCATACTTCCCGATTGCAAATAGGTATTAGTAGGGTTGCGGGAATTGAAAATATGGCCATACCCAAAGTCTTCTTCCCCATCAATAACGATGTATTTAAACCCTTGAGTGGCTGTAATACGAAATACATCGCCAGTTTCAGCGGCAACTACTGCGGTCCCTCTGCCCCCATCATTGGACCCGGCAAATTGAAGAGGCCGGAAGTCAATTCCTTTATGCCAGTCATAACCGGTGTACCGGGCGCCGAAATCGGAGGTGACATCCTGGCTCCCATATATTTGCAGGCCACCATAGGTATAGGCTGTGTTAAGATTGTCTCCCCCTTCCTGTGTTGAGCAATTGTCGCAAACGCGATAGCGCAGTGGAGTGTCCTGTGCAGGCAAAAAAGTGGCTAGTGTTGCGAAGGCAACACAAAAGATGATATTTCTTTTCATCTTGACTTTAGTTTTTCAGGCCCGTTATTTCGAAGTCTTTTTTAAAGAATGCTTTTGCAGGTGATTGCCGTAGGTCGTCTAAATAATACTGGACATAGTTCGGTCCGAAATCATCTTCGATAATTATTCCAGGCCGTCTTTGAATAGGGAATCCCCTTTTGTATACTTTTTTTTCATCAATGCTAAAAATGACAAACTCCGTTGTTTGACCAGACTTTTTTGTTCCCTGAGTATTTAAAACAACGATATAATCATGGATAGGGAAATAAAAGAAGTTGCCTCCCCCTCGTTCCAACGGATAATCCGCAACAAGGCTTCCTTCTTTAGCCTCATAAATCTTAATCCCTTCGGGCAAATACCCACCTCCGTCTTCTCCATATTGACCTCCATACTTGACGGCAACATATTTGCCATCCTGGGTCACGATGGGCGTCAACCCGGCGGAGTTCGTTCGGAATTGAGCTGTTATTTCTCCATCGCTGTTAAAAATAAAATAGTCGGCTATCATAGCAATGACCTGGCGTAGCCGATTCGTCAGATACAACTGATAAGCAACAACGGTATATTCCCTCATGGTGAGGCCGTCAAAAGCTAACAACTGCCCGTCGGCAGCTACAGGTATTTGATCTTGAATGGTGGAAGGCACTTCCCACTTACCTATGTATTTTTCCAACTCACTTTCCTTTACACCGGTTAAATTATACTGATCCGAGCCGTATGCGCGTCCTGTTTTTTTAAAGGGCAGGTCATTGAATGAATGCAACGCTTCAAGGTCGACGGTCTTTACAGGACGCTCAACACCTCGCTTCCAAAATTCGATCCGGTTATAATACTGCCCTTCTCCTTTGAAATGCACTCTTATCTTTTTGAATGCAGTGTTTTGGGGAGGAACGTTTTTAACCTTGTCCGGCAGTGTATCTATCCGATCCACAGAAAAAATTACTTCCGGATGCTTGTTTTCCAACTCTTGACTGCTCCAAGCCTTCATCCCGGCCCACATGACAAGAAGAGCAAATAATCCAATAATTGCTATTTTCATAAAGCTTATTTTGTAAATAAAACACATAACCGGACATTTCTTTCATTGTCGCGCATACCAATGGCTTTCAGCCGGGACACCTTTCCCTGCCATTCCAAGAACTGGGCATAATTCCTTTGTCAAGGACATGGCAATACCAGCCTTCTTCCCTGCTGCCGCACCAATACGGCAAAGAAAGTGCCATGCCCCTTTTGGAAGAAGCCGGTTGAGCCACATTTGTTGGTTTGATCTCTTAGCGCACCGAAAAATAGCGTATTGCTTAGTGCTGTCTACGGTTGGATTTGTGTTGTTGTATGAGCGCTGAATGCTTACTCTATCAAAGATGCAAAAAAAAAAATCGAAAACAAAAAAATTTTTGAGGAGTTTTTTACTCGCAATTATTGCGAGCATGGTCTTACTCCACCTCCCATCCATACCTTTCCCAATCCTCCGCATAATCAATATCCGAAAGCTCCGGCGCCAGTGCGTAGCTTTTGCCCATTTGTTCCATGATGGCTACAGTATCTGCAAAAACAGTAGGCGTGCTCCACTCGATGCCCCGGAAGAGTTCCGGGTGCGGCTCCTTCATGCCCAGCAGGTAATAGCCTCCATCCTTTGCCGGGCCGATCACAAAGTCGTGGGATTGTAATTGCCGGAAGGCATCTTCGATGATCGCGGTGGAAATCTGGGCGATATCGCTGCCGACGATCAGGGCGGAGCGCGCCTGCCCCAGGGCCACTTCGAAGGTGTGGAGCATCCGTTCGCCCAGCCCTTCTCCTTCCTGCCGGTACTTTCGGAATTCGGGTTCGTGCCATTCGTCATCGCGGTTGATATAGTCGGCGTAGAACAACAGGCGCAGGGCATTCACGCCAAGAGCCTGCCGGCGCGTATGCTCCAGCAGGCTCTTGTAAATGCGCAGCGCCTGCTCGTCGCCCAGCTCCCGCGCCAGGCGGGTCTTGGCCTTACCCTTCTCCGGGTTGCGGATGAACAGGATCAGTGCTTTATCTTCGATGGCTTTGTGCAATTTGTCAGATGATAACGGTGTGCAGGATCTACGATCTGCGATTTTTGATTTAAGATTTGTAACTATTTAGCAGTCCACCGCCGGGCACATCAAAAATCGCAGATCGCACATCAAACGTCGCAAATTCTATCATTCCTTCTTATACAACTCCTCCTCCTTTACAACATGCACCTCGCTGCCCTGCTCCAGTTTGCGGGCAATAGCGGCATAGGGGGCTACGACCACTTCCTGGCCCTCCTCCAGGCCCGAGGCGACCTGTATGTAGGTGTCGTCCTGGATGCTGGTCTTGACCTGCGCCATGCGGACGGTATCGCCGCTGAGGACGAACACCACCTCGATCAGGTCTTTGGCTTTTTCTTCTCCTTCTTCATCTTCTTCTTCTCCCCCTTCCCGTTCGGCGGCCTGCCGGGCCTTGGCCTTCTTCTTATCGCTGTCCTTCTCCCGGGTGGTCACGGCCTGAATGGGGACGGACAGGGCGTCCTCCACCTCGTCGGTCCTGATATCC
>CAZAXA010000021.1:7780-26342 GCA_964488965.1 uncultured Phaeodactylibacter sp.
CGGGCGGTGATGAGATCCTGGTAGGAATCCGGTTCGATATTGATGCGCACTTCGAAGTTGGTGACCTGGTCGCTGGTCAGGGCGGCCGTGGTTCCGACGCTGGTGGCCGAGTTGGCGATCTGGGTGACGCGGCCGCGGAAGATGCGGTCGAGGTAGGCGTCCACTTCGATCTCCACTTCATCGCCGAAGGTAACGCGGGGGATGTCGTTCTCGCTGACTTCCACCCTGACTTCCATGGCGTTGAGGTTGGCGATGCGCATCATTTCGGTGCCCGCCATCTGAATGGTGCCCACCACGCGCTCGCCTTCTTCCACATTGAGCTGGGAGATGATGCCGCTCATGGGGGCGAAGATGTCCGTCCGCCGCAGGCTGGTGCGCAGTTCCTTCAGGGTGGCCTCCGAGCTTTCCACCTGGAACTGGGCGGCGCGGGCGCTCTCTTCGGCGGCTTTGATGTTGGCCTCGGCGGCTTTTAGGTTGGCTTCCAGTGCCTTGAGGTTGGAGAGCGACTGCTGAAAGTCCGCATCGGAAATGACGCCCTCCTTCTTGAGCTTTTCATTCCGCCCGTGGATTTCCCGGGCATTGATCAGCTGCGCTTCGATCTGCTGCTTCTGGGCCTTGAACTGCTCGATCTGGGAGCGGGCGTTGGCCTGCTGGGCCTTGGCGCTGTTGACGCCGGCGACGCCCCGTTCCACCTGCGACTGGTAGGCGTCGGGGTCGATCCGCGCCAGCAGTTGCCCGGAGATGACGGAATCGCCTTCTTCGACCAGCAGTTCGACGATCTCGCCGGAGACGTCGGAGCTGATTTTGACCTCCGTTTGGGGGAAGACCTTGCCGCTGGCGGAGACCTTTTCTACAATAGCCCGTTTTTCAACCTTTTCGACGGCTACTTTTTCTCCTTTGGGCTTGTTCTTGTTGCGCCATACCAGGAAGGCCACCAGGGCTGTGATAGCCACCAGCAAGACAATGATGAGTGTGTTGTTGCGATTTAACTTTGCCATAGTTTATGAGAGCTTTTCTGAGTTGGCTTTTCCGGCCGGCCGCGCAGCGGAGGCCTTCCGCCTCACGGCTACCTGTAAATGCAGTTAATCCAGTCTGATCGGCCTGCCCAGGTAGAAGTCCACCGTCTTCAGGTTGAAGATGTACTGGTACTTGGTACGGATGAGGTCTACCTGTGCGCGGTCGAGGTTATTGCGTGCGGTCGTGTATTCCAGTGTATTGATAGCGCCCAGTTGGAAGCGCTTCTCGGCATTGTCGTAGGCGGCCTGTGCGGCGTCCACCGACTTCTGGGCGGCGTTGTAGCTTTCGCGGGCGGCGCGCGCATCGGCGATGGCGCGCTGCACGTCGGACTTCAACTGCTGGTGTTGCTGGCGGTTGATGACCTCTGTGTTGAGGGCGTTGAGGCGGGCGCGTTCCATCTGTATGCGGTTGCGGTGGTTGCTGTAGATGGGGATGCTCAGGCTGGCGCCAACGGTCTGCCCGAAGTTCTCATTGATCTGGTCGGAATAGGAGACCCGCTGGAAATCGATGGGAGCTTCATTTTCAAATTCAATCTCCACAGGCATGTCATCGATAAAGACGGTTTGCTTGCTCCTCACCAGGCCGAAGATCGGCGATTGCAGGGCGCTGGAGTAGTTGGTATTCATGCTGGCGAAAATGCTGAGGGTCGGCAGCATGGCGGCGCGGGCGATGTCTTCCGCCAGTTGGGCGCTCTCCAGGCGCAGGTCGGCGGCCCGGATTTGCGGCTGGGTCTGCAGGGCGGCGGTATAGACTTCGTTGAGCCGGAAAGCGCTGGGGTCGGCCCCATCGGGGATATCCAGGCTTTCGGGGCGCACCACGGCGATATCTTCGTTGGGGTCCACTTCCATCAACTGCTTGAGGTTGAGGTAACCGATGGCCACCAGGTTCTGCGCATCGACGATGGCCTGCTCGTCCAGTGCGATCTGGGCCATAAAGTCGAGCCGGTCATTGGGCGGCAGGGATCCGGCCCGGATGAGCTTGTCGGTCTGTTCCAGTTGTTCCTGCGACAGTTCCAGGCGTTTGCGGGCATTCTGGAGTTGTTCTTCGGACAGCAGGATGTTGAGGTAGGCGGCGGCGATGTTCAGCGAGATATCGTTGGAAGCCGCCTGAGCGTCGAGGCGGGCCGCTTCCAGGTCGATCTTGCTCTGCCTGATGGAATTGTTGATGCGGTTGCCGTCGTAAAGGGCCATGCCGGCATCGACGGAAAAGCTGTTGAAGCCGATCCTTTCGTTGTTGAAGGAGTTGGTGGTGGGGTCAATGGTGCGGCCGAACTGATAACCCAGGCTGGTGCGCGCGCTGAGGCTGGGCAGGCGGCTGAACTGGTTGAGCTTCTCCACCAGTTGGGCGTCCTGGATGCTGTACTGGGCCTGTTTGATGCTCAGGTTGTTTTGCTGAGCGTACTGAATACATTTTTCGAGGGTCCAGGAATTTTGTGCAAAAAGGGCCGGGGCGGCGGCCAGGAATAATAACAGCAGGGTAATTCTGTGTGACATAACCGATATTTTTTGTAGGTGCAATAGTAGTAAAAGGTAGGCTTTTTGCCGGAATATTTTATATCAATCGGGATTTCTTTCGGATAAACGGCCTGCTCTACAGATTAGAGGTGAACGACAGCGCGCCGATCACCTGGTCATAGCGGCTGCCGAAAGGGCGGTAGTAGATCAGGATAGTGTACTGGTTCTCCGTTTCGTGCCAGGCGCCTTCGGGCTCGGCCATGTCGGGCAGTGGAAACTTGCCTTCTTTGCCGTTCGGCTCGATGGGCAGGGTGGCGTAGGCGTAATCGTAATACCCCTGCTTGAGCAGCACCTGCCCTACATAAGCGCCCAGCGACTGGTCGTATTCCATGCGGTATTCGGGCAGGATCGCCCAGTCGGTCAGGCCGCCGAAGATATAGACCTCCCTGCCGGGGTAGGGCTGCGGCGCCTTCAGGTAGAACACCACGTCGGCATACTCCGCCGAGAGGTTGTTGTCGGGCTGGTCCGTGGTCTCGATGACGAAATTGCCGTCCAGGTCCTGGAAAGTGGTATAGGCCATTCCCGAGCGGGGCTCGTCGTATTTAAGCTGGACGGTGAAGCCGTCGTCCGTCCTTTCCACCGAATAGACATTGAAAGAAACCAGGCGGAAGCTGCGCAGGTCGAGCGGCCGGAACTCCTTGCCGCCGGGGAAAACGATTACGTCCTGATGGTCGAAGATCAGGCTGTTGGGCCGGATGAATTTGGGGGCGATATCGGCCAGGGCGTTATCCCAGCGGCCATTCTGCATGACAGTGGCGCGCACTTCCAGCATGGGGTTTTGTATCTTCAGTTGCTCGTGGTTCACCACGAAGTCGATCTCCTGGTGGGTGCGGAACCTGGATACCTGGCTGGCGCGCAGCACCCTGGGGTCGATGGACACCCTGGGCTCGGCCACGACAAAGCGGCGGGCGAGCGCCAACTGCCGGTCGTAAGTGTCGTCGTACACGAACAGCATGTAATTGCCCGATTTGGTAAAGCGGGTGTCCTGGTTGGGCAGGGTGAGCTCGTAGTGGGTGTACGGCCAGAGGGTCTTGAAGGAAAACTGGAAATTCTGAATCCGCTCTTCGGTATAGCCTTCTACATATTCCAGCTCGGCCAGTTGGGAGGGCTTCCAGTCGCGGTCGCAATGGACGACCTTGTAGAAGTAATCCTTGGTGTCTCCGTCCAGGTCGTCAAAAGAGAGGGCCAGCCGGGCGGCGCCGCCCAGCTCAATGATGGGGTAGGAGAGGAACAGGCCCTCTGTGTGGAACTTGACGGAGCGGATGTAATCCACGTAGATGAAATTTTCACTGGGAAAATCGTCCTGGGCACGAAGGAAGAAAGGCTGCCAGCAGAGCATCGGCAGGAATAAGAGCAGGCTGTAGTTTTTCTTCATCATATTTTAAATCGGTAAGGGTGTCCAATTGCACCTATTCTAACGACCGCAGCCGGGAGTGCATTGCCCGTCATTCCATCATTCCATCATCCCCTGCTCACCCACGGGCTGCCCTTCAGGTAAAACCGCCAGGGCCAGGCGGCGCACTCTCCGGCGTACTCCACTCCGATACGGGGAGTGGCGATAATGTCTTCCGCAGCGATATCGTCCTCCCGGCTTTCGATCCAGATGGGGCTTTCAGAGGTTAGCATATCCGTACCGCTATACTCGCGGGTGATGCCCAGGGCCTGTGCCAGTACGCCCGGGCCGGCGGTGAGCCGCGGTTCCGCCTTCTCCATCCGGCGGCGCTGCAGCATGAGGGGGGTGTTTTCGGCAGGTTCTATTCCCCGTACCAGTACGGCATGGGCCAGCCCCTCCACGCCGGTCACCACATTGAACAGGTGGTGGATGCCATAGCAAAGGTAGATATATGCGTGGCCCCCGGCCATGTACATCACCCGGGTGCGCCCGGTATGCCGGCCGCCATAGGCGTGCGAGGCCTTGTCGTCGGGCCCGCGGTAGGCTTCTACCTCTACGATGCGCCCGGCAGTGCGCCCCTGCCCGAAGTCCGTCACCAGGTATTTGCCCAGTAACTCCCGGCTCACCTGAAGGACGTCTTTGCGGGTGAAAAAAGAGCGGCCGAGCTTTTGCTTGCTCATATTTAAAAAGTTTATGTCATTCAAATTGCATCAGATTTTCCGGCCTTTTGGCGCAGGCCAGCGGATTTTGGCTTAATATGCAGCGGGATTTGCACATTCTCCACTTTGGGCTTCGTAATGTATTAAACGCTCTCTGCCATCTCCTGATCCGGAAAACTAAAACTATTTAATCACCTTTGAAAATTTTCTTATGAAAGTGAGGTCAACATTTACCATTTTCTCCTTGTCTCTTCTGCTGTTGGGGTATTCCAATCCCGCCGGCGCGCAGTGTACTGATTGGGTGGCCCCTACCCCTACTACCGGCTGGACGGATTTTAACAGCGCTTTCGGCGGCGCCCCCTGCGATGACGGGACGGGCTGCCCCTTCAACGAGATCACCGACTTTGAGGTCTTTGCCGCCGAAGCCTATCAGGCCAATGGCTTCCAGGCAGGGGGGACTTACGCCTTCAGCATGTGCAACGGGCCGGGCGCCGGCAGCTGGGTTCCCGAGTTTACGATCATCGCTCCCAGCGGCGCCATCGACGCCTTCGGGGCGGGCGACGGCGACGGCTGCACCATCACCTGGACGGCCTCGGAAGACGGAACCTACCTCATCGTGATCAACGAGGCCGGGCAGTGCGGCGGCGGGCCCAATGTGAATACCGATAACGGCTACCCCGCCCTCAGCTGCGTATCGGACGGCAACGCCCTCTGCGAAACGAGCTGCGGCATCGGCGCTCTGGCCACCAGCGGCGCTGCGGCCGTATGCGGAGAAGGAGCGACTTTCAACCTGGCCACCGACGGCCTGGATACCATTCCCGCCGGCGGCGGCTTCGGCTGGTCTTTTGACGACGGCCTCGGCGGTACCGGCGGCCTGGCCGGCGGCTTCACCCTCACCAATTCTGCCAATGACGAAACTTTCGATGCCGGCCTGGACGGTATCCTTGCCGCCAATAACCTCGACCCCCTGGGCGGCGCCTGGGTGGTTCGCGGCATCATCTATTCGGATGGTAACGACGCGCTGGGGAGCATCTGCTCAGTGACTGCCGACTCCCTCATCCTGCGGTTCGGCGAAAGCCCCGTCGTCGATATGGCCGTCAACAACGGCGACGGTACGGCCACCATAACCGCCGGCGGCGGCACGCCTCCTTATTCCTATGCGTGGGAAGACGGACAGACAACGGCCACCGCCACCGGCCTGAGCGATGGAGATTATGCCTTCACCGTTACCGACGCCATCGGATGCACGGTAGAGGGGACAGTTTCCGTGGTGGTGAGCGCCGAAGAGGTGGAAGGTCTGCTATCGTTCTACCTCGGCCCCAACCCCGGCCAGGGCCTGTTCAACCTGCGGCTTTCTCTGGACAGCCCTATGGATATCAGGGCAGAGCTGGTGAGCCTGGACGGCCGGAAATTACTGCTGCTGCGCGAGAACCAGACGGCAGGCCTGGACCGTACGCTGGACCTCAGCGGCCAGCCCGACGGCGTTTACCTGCTGCGCCTGAGGGCCGGTGAAGGCGAGATTTGCCGGCGGATCGTGCTGAGCCGGTGAGGAGCCGGAAGGGTAAACATGGGTCATTCCGAATTTTTAAAACAGAACATGGATGTATCAGATCGGGCGGATTTGTTCGGATCGGCTGCCCTCGCCGGGCGATCCGCGAAAACCCGCTAAATCTGCGTCATCCGTGTTCTATCCGGCCAGGCGTCCAAAATTCGGGATGATCCATGTTCGAGTTTCGAACTTTGCGGCCTCTCACCGCCGGCTGTAATTCGGCGATTCCTTGGTGATCGTAATGTTATGCGGGTGGCTTTCCACTATGCCCGAACTGGTGATCTTGATGAAGCGGGCCTGCTGGAGGCCTGTGATGTCGGTGGCGCCGCAATAGCCCATGCCGGCGCGCAGGCCGCCCAGGTACTGTAGCATCACCTCCGCCACCGTACCCTTGTAGGGCACCCGCCCTTCTATCCCCTCCGGCACCAGTTTCTTGATGTCGTCTTCCACATCCTGGAAATAGCGGTCTTTGGAACCCTGCTGCATGGCGTCGAGAGAACCCATACCGCGGTAGACCTTGAACTTGCGCCCTTCGAAGATGATGGTCTCGCCCGGCGCTTCTTCCACGCCCGCGAAGAGGCCGCCCGCCATGATGGTGCTCGCGCCGGCAGCCAGCGCCTTGACGATGTCGCCAGAATAGCGTATCCCGCCGTCGCCGATGACGGGGATTTTCCTTTTGCCGGCGGCCTGAGCGGCATTGTAGATGGCGGAGAGCTGAGGCACGCCCACGCCGGCCACCACGCGGGTGGTACAGATGGAGCCTGGGCCTACGCCCACCTTGATGCCGTCGGCGCCGGCTTCAGCCAGGGCCAGGGCCCCTTCGCCGGTGGCTACGTTGCCGCCGATGACCTGCAGGTTGGGGAAGTGGCCTTTCACTTCGCGGATGGCGTTCAGGACGCCGCGGGAGTGGCCGTGGGCCGTATCGACGATGACCACGTCGACATCGACCCGCACCAGGGCTTCCACGCGTTCCAGCATATCGCCGGTGACCCCCACCGCCGCGCCCACCACAAGCCGTCCCAGAGAGTCTTTACAGGAGTTGGGATAATCCTGGACTTTCATGATGTCCTTATAGGTGATCAGGCCGACGAGCTTCCCGCTTTTGTCCACTACCGGCAGTTTTTCGATCTTGTGGCCCTGCAGGATCTGGCGGGCCTGCTCCAGGGTAGTCCCTATGGGGGCGGTCACCAGGTTTTGGCTCGTCATCAGCTCCCTGACCGGGCGGTCCAGCCGGGTTTCGAAGCGGAGGTCGCGGTTGGTGAGGATGCCGGTGAGCTTATTGTGCTCATCGACGATGGGGATGCCGCCGATCTTGAAGCGCCGCATCAGGCTGAGGGCGTCGCCCACCAGCGCGTCTTCCATAAGGGTTACCGGGTCGACGATCATGCCGCTTTCCGAACGCTTGACGCTGCGCACCTGCTCGGCCTGGTCCGCAATGGCCATGTTCTTATGGATGATGCCGATCCCCCCCTGCCGGGCAATGGCGATGGCCAGCTTGTTCTCCGTGACGGTGTCCATCGCCGCCGATATGATCGGGGCGTTGAGCTTCAGATCACGGGTGAGGTAGGTGGAAATATCGACTTCGCGGGGCAGGACTTCGGAGTAGGCCGGTACGAGAAGGACGTCGTCGAAAGTGAGCCCTTCCCCTAAAAACTTATTCTGAGGTATTTTCTGTGTTTCCATGCGCAAAGGTATGCAAATTGAGTATAAAAAGGAAAGCCGGCATTTGGGAAATGTCCTTTCCTTTGGCTGGCCGGCGAATTCTGCCGTAATTTGTGGGTGTCGATTGTTGCCTGTTGTCTGTTGTCTGTTGTTTGTTGTTTGTTTGCCTGGCGAACAACCAATGCCAAAGGCATCCTTTAGGACAACCAACAACCAACAACCAACAACAAACAACAAACAACCGACAACCAACAACCAACAACCAACAACCGCCCAACCATGCTCACCATATTCAGCGACGAACACTTCATGAGGCAGGCCCTGCAGGAGGCGGAATCGGCCTTTGAGCAGGGAGAGGCGCCCGTGGGGGCCGTAGTGGTGTGCCGCAACCAGGTCATCGCCCGGGCGCACAACCAGACGGAACTCCTCCAGGATGTGACGGCCCATGCCGAGATACTGGCCCTGACGGCGGCTTCCAACCACCTCGGCAGCAAATATCTGCCCGACTGCACCCTCTACGTCACGCTGGAACCCTGCGTGATGTGCGCAGGCGCCCTGCAATGGGCGCAACTGGGGCGCCTGGTGTACGGCGCTCCTGATGACAAGCGGGGTTTTATGTTGTACGGCAAAAGCCTGTTGCATCCCAAAACACAGGTGGAGTATGGCATATTGATGGAGGAGTGCGGCGCCCTGCTGCGGGCCTTTTTTCAGCAGCGCCGGGGGTGAGAGTTGTTAAAATTGGTTAAGCCGGGTTAAACTTTCTTAAGCCCGGCCTTCGGCTGGCGTCAAAGTGTTTTATTTAATGGTTATAATATTGATGTTTGTAACCACAAAATGACCTACTATGAATGCTGTGAAACTATCCCTGCTCTCAGGTTTTTTCCTGATGGCCTTCAGCGCCTGCGGCCCCACCCTCAGCCCCTTTACCGAGCAACTTTACGAGCAGAACCGCTGGCCGGAATCGGAACTGAAACGCATACAGTTCTACCTCTCTGAGGATATCGTCATGCGCCGCGAACTGTCCGGCTCCAAATCGGAGATCATTTCCGGGGAGATCAAGATGGTCGACGGGCGGCAGGTGGAGGAGGTGGCCATCCGCAAGGGAACGCCGGGCGTGCTGCTGTTCCTGCCGGACAAGGACCGCTTTGCCATCAGCTTTGAAGAAGGCGGCCGGGAGCGCTACCTCGTCTTCGGCCCCAACCCCAAGGCCGACGGCCGCTTCGTACTGCTGGCCTCCGACTGGCAGCGCCGGGCCGGAACGGTCACCTACGAAGGCAAAAAATGGCGGGTGGATAACCGCAGCGCCTACGCCAGCCTGCTGGTCGACCTGAAAAAGATGAACAAAGTATCGGTGGATTCCCGGACGGCAGGAGGGCGCCGGGTGGATTGAGGGGGTAGATTTGCCGCTTGCCGAGGTGGCTCCCCGATAAATACCAACCTGCGAGAAACGATTATCCGGAGAAAACCGTTACCCTTAGGTATCCACAAAAAAATCAATGCTCATGAGCCCTGCAAAGATCAGGGCCGAAATTGCCCGCTGCTTAAGCCTTATCCAAGATGAACGCTTTCTGAAAGTTGTTCACTCTATGCTGAATACTTATATCGAAGAACAGGAAACAGATCCAATTATAGGTTATGAGGCAGAGGGGACTGGCGTTACTGCTTCTACCTTTGTCGAGCAGGCAGACGCTGCCATAGCCGCAGCCAAGGCTGGCTCCGGAATAAGTGCCGAAGAACTGGACAAACAATCCGAACAATGGCTGGCACGTACCAGGTGATCATAACTGAACCTGCCAGAAAAGAGGCCCCGGCTTCGTAAAAAAGGCCCTTGGTTAACAACCGCCTCCAACATACCCGCCAGCCGTGCAACTTTTTCACCCCTCCGGCGTATAAAAGGCTCTGCACATTCAATCCAGCAGGTTCAGCCCTTTCAGCAGCGGTACGAAGCGGAAGTTGGCCAGCATGTCGTCCTCGTATTTGTCGTCGGACAGGCGGGTGATGCGGTGCATACGCTGTACCTGCTCGCCCACGGGAACGACCATGATGCCGCCAATGGCGAGTTGTTCCAGCAGCGGCTGGGGCACCTCGGCTGCGCCCGCCGTGATGATGATCTTATCGAAGGGGGCAAATTCCGGCAGGCCCTTGTAGCCGTCGCGCAGGTAACAGCGGATGTTGCCCAGTTTGAGCTTGGAGAGCAAGGCTTTGGCCCTTTTGTAAAGCAGTTCCTGCCGTTCGATGGTGTACACCCGTGCGCCCAGCATGGCCAGCAGGGCGGCCTGATAGCCGGAGCCGGTGCCTACTTCCAGGATTTTGTCCCGTTTCTTTACGTCCAGCAGGCAGGTCTGATAGGCCACGGTATAGGGCTGGGAGATCGTCTGCTCATTGCCGATGGGGAAGGGCTTGTCCTGATAGGCCCATTCTTCAAAAGCCTTGTCCAGGAAAAAATGCCTCGGCAGGGCCGCCATGGCTGCCAGTACGCGCTCATCGCTGATGCCTTTGCGGCGCAATTCGTCGATCAGTTGCCGTCTCATCCCCTTGTGGCGGTAGGTATCCTTCACTTTGCTTGTATGGTTACAGGACAATGAATTTACGGCAAATTACTAATTTTGGGGCCACCAGAATAATAAGCCCGGAAAATATCTATGAACGCATGAGTAAAATTAAGTTTGGAACCGATGGCTGGAGAGCCATCATCGCAGATGAATTTACCGTAGAAAACGTAAGACGGGTCGCTGAAGGCACCGCCCGCTGGATGAAAAAACAGGGCGCCCAACAGGCTGTCATCGGGTACGATTGCCGCTTTGGCGGGCAACTGTTCGCCGAGACGGCCGCCCGGGTGCTGGGCGCCTTTGGTTTCAGGGTGAAACTCGCACGGGGCTTCGTCTCTACGCCCATGGTATCGCTGGGTGTGGTAAAGACAGGGTCGGACATCGGCGTGGTCATCACCGCCAGCCACAACCCGCCTTCCTACAACGGATACAAGCTGAAATCCAGGCTCGGCGGCCCCATGGCGCCCGCGCAGGTCGCCGAAGTGGAAGAGGAAGTGCCGGAAAAGCCCGCCGTCGAAATGGCCAGCCTGGAAGAGATGGAACAAAATGGCCTGCTGGAATATGTGAATCTGGAGGAGATTTACCTCGATCACATCGCCGGGAGCTTCGACCTCGAAGCCATCCGCCGGTCAGGCATCCGGATCGGCTACGACGCCATGTACGGCGCTGGCCAGAATGCCATGCGCCGGCTATTCCCCGACGCCACCCTGCTGCATTGCGATTACAACCCCTCCTTCATGGGACAGGCGCCCGAGCCCATCCACCGCAACCTGCTGGAATTTTCCCAACTGATCCGGGAAAGCGGCAAGATCGACATCGGGCTGGCCAACGACGGCGACGCCGACCGCATCGGCATGTACGACGGGGAAGGCAACTTTGTGGACTCCCACCACATCCTGCTGCTCCTGCTGCTTTATATGCGGCAGTACAAGAAGGAGACGGGCAAGGTGGTCATCACCTTCTCCGTAACGGAAAAGATGAAGGAACTGGCCGGGCATTACGGCCTGGAATACGAAGTGACCAGGATCGGCTTCAAGTATATCGCCGAAATCATGGCCGAAGAGGATGTGATCGTCGGCGGGGAAGAATCCGGCGGCCTGGCGGTGAAAGGCCATATCCCCGAGCGGGACGGCATCTGGATCGGCCTGACCATCCTGGAGTTTATGGCCAAAACCGGGAAATCCCTGCGGGAACTCATCCAGGATGTCTACAACCTGGTCGGCCCCTTCGCCTATGACCGCGACGACCTGCACCTGTCCGAAGAACAGAAGCAGGACATCATCAAAAAGTGCGATGAAAGGGCCTATCCCGCCTTCGGAAAGTATCAGGTCGAGCTGGTCGAAGATATCGACGGCTACAAGTTCAGCTTCGGCGGCGGCCGCTGGGTGATGGTCCGCCCCTCCGGCACGGAGCCGGTGCTGCGCGTCTATGCCCAGGCGCCTGAGGCGGGGGAGGTCCGCGAAATCCTGGACGCGGCGCATAAGACCTTGCTGGGGTAATATTTTTGTAAACATGGGCCATCCCGTATGTTGATGCCTGCAGAGTCGGTATGGCCTATGCCTGGATCATAATACTTTATACAAAATGAACCCTGACAGCCGGCCTTTTCAGGAACTATACGAGGCAGCATCGAAAGGATTGGAAGCCAGAGGAATGAGGGTCGTAATTGTCGACGACAAAGACGGCCCCTTCTTTGGCGACCTCGACGGCGCTGCCGTCTATCTTGGAAAATCCCAGCCCTGGGAAAATAAACTGTTTACCCTCGTTCACCTCGCCGCCCACAATTACCAATGGGCGGTGGATGGCCGTTATGCAGAGATCGGCTCCCAGCTCTTTTACATACCTGATGAAGGCCTGTTCCACGAGCTTATGGAATACGAAAGGGATGCGGCGCGCCTTTCCATTGCCCTTTTGCATGCGTTGGGGGTTTTTCACCTGGATATGTGGTACAGCCGCTATTCCCATTGTGACCTGGCGTTTCTGGATGATTATTACCGAACGGGCCGGCCGAAAGCGCTTATGGAGTATTGGAAGGATGATGTGGAACCATTTCAACCCTTGCCCTTGCCTGAGGTGAAGGAATTCCGGCAAAGAGTGAAAATCCAGAAAGGAGTTGTGCTGTATTAGTCCCAATTCCTCACCATCCCGATATGCGGAATGCCATCCTCCAGGTACTCCTCTCCAACGGCCTGGAAGCCCAGCGACCTGTAGAATGAAATGAGATAAGACTGAGCGGAGATTTTGATGGCCTGCCTTCCGTACAGGCGTTCCATCCACTCCAGCGTTTTCTCCATGAGGGCCCTTCCCTGCCCGCCGCCCCGGATGGAGGGGGCCGTCACGACCCTGCCGAAAGAAGGATAACCTGCATAGGAAACCCCACTGGGCAACAGCCGGCTGTAGGCTAAAAGGGCGCCCTCATCACTGTATCCCAACAGGTGGTGGGCCGGCTGGTCTTTGCCGTCGGCATCCAGATAGGGGCAGTTCTGTTCCACGACGAAGACCTCCTGCCGCAGGGCCATTATGGCGTAAAGTTGCTCAAGGGACAGCCGGTGGAACGGCAGGCAGGAATAATGCAAGGTGATTGGGTAAGACATGGCCTTTTAAATACTAATTGAAAACGAAGCCTCCCTGTACGCTGGCGCCACCGGGCAGGCAACCTCAGCTTCTAAAAATTGTAACACCTCACCTGCCCCCGCTTGCCGCTCCGATATTTACCGTCCCTGCGGCTGAAGCCTTCATCGCCTTTTCCTTCACCCCATAAGGGGCTGAGTTTGATGGCAAAGTACAGGTCGGCGGTACGGAGGTTGGAACGGCGAAGGAAGCCGCTCAGGTGGCTGGTTCCGATGGTCAGGAACGCCGCCCGCACTGCCAGGCCTACCCGCACCTCTTCCCAGTCGTAGATGGAAACGGGCAGGGCGGCTTCCAGCCAGCGGCTTTCCAGGCGGGGCGCCACGGCCAGGTGGCTGCCGCGGGGCAGCGCGCCGGGGCCCAGGGCGACGCCCTGCGTGTAGGCGGCGCCCAGGAAGAAAGGCCCGCTCATGTGGCGGTCGAGCTGCAGGCCCAGGGCGGCGGGCAGCCAGATGGCGAAGGCCGCCCGGCTGAAGGAAGCGGCAGAATCTCCCAGGCTTTGTTCACTGAAAAATTGTATGTAGTCCTCCAACTCGTTCAGCCCCCGGAAAGATTCATATTCAATGGTGCTGACGGAAATGGGTTCGGTGGTACGAACGATATGCTCCTCCGCGTTGCGCCGGAAGTTGAGCCGCCCGATATCGATGGCCGAAAGGCCGATCTTCCATGTATAGGGGCCGTCCGTGTTTCCGTAAGTGATAAAAACGACGCCCAGGTCGGCGGCGATGCCGCCGCCATTGCGCTCGGCTTTGTAGTCGCCACTTTTAAGGTTACTGGTAGTATATCCAAAGCTGAAGTCGATAGGCGAGCCGCCAATGGAGTCGTTGGGCAGTTTTTGAAACTGAAAGAGGGAAGCATTGCGCAGGTAGCTTCCTTCGTAGGCCTGCAGGGCCTTCAGCGTTATTCCGACAGCAAAGGCGCCATTGGCCGTTTCTGCCTGATAGGCATAGTTGAACCCCACCTCCGTCCAGCCGGCGACGGCCCCGCGGAAGGGATCTACCGGGAAGGGTTCGTAGAAGGGCCGGCTGTCGTAATCATAATAATTGAAAGGGTCGGCCACGCCCCGGCCCGATAACATGCCGCGGCTGCGGGTGATCAGCCCGATGCGGTGGCTGCCCGCTATCTGCACGAAAAAGGAAGGCCCCAGGACGCTGCCCAGCGCCATGATCCGCCGGCGGCTGCCATCCCGGAAGAAATCGACGACGATGCTGCCGTCTTGCTCCGGGCTGCCCGGCGGGAGGTCAGGGCCGAACTCGAACTCCAGGGTTTGCGGGTTTTTCATCAGGTCCGTCAGGCGGGTGTTGCGCAGGTAGGCGTAATCATTGGAAAAGTGCCCGGCGCCTTCCACCAGGTTCACATCCCAGCCCAAAGGAGTGGCGGTGTGCAGGGCGGGGTTGAGCAGCGTGCTGTTGATGCCGCCGTAATTGGAAAGCCGGATGCCGAGTTGTTCCTGGGCCTGAAGCATGCATAGGGGCACAAGGAGAAATGCCGCAAGTAGATTCTTCGTCATGGTATAAGTGATAGTTTGCTGTTATTCCTTCCTGAGTTTTCGATGGCTATGGGTAGGGCCAGGCAATATACGGATTAGAATCTCATTAGGATATAATGACGTTTCGGGAGGGCCGATTATTGCCGCCGCCGCCTTCGATTTCAGCCGGACAGCAGTTGCCAGAACCGCGGAAGGAAGAGCGCCAGGCCTGCCGCGGCAGCGCCCATCGCCGAGAAAAGGACGGCGGCGGCGGCGGCATCCTTGGCCTTGCCCGCCAGCTCATTATATTCCGGGGAAACCAGGTCGGTAAGATACTCCAGGGCGGTATTGAAAGCTTCAGCGGCAAAGACCATGGCTATGGCCAGGGCAAGCAGGCACCATTCCGGGCGGGAAAGGGAAAAGAACCAGCCGAGGGCCAATGCCAGGGCTGCGCTCAAAAGGTGGATGCGGGCATTGGGCTGGCTGCGGAACAGGCCGGCGACACCCTGAAAGGCATAGCGGAAACTCCGGAGGCGGCTGTTGATCATTTTATACATATCCTGAATACATTTTTGTATCATTCACTCCATCTTCCCTGCCAGCACCACGGCCTTCTTATCCCTTTCCACCCGCCCGTCGGGGGTGAAAAGTTCGAACCAGAGCACGTATATACCCATCCTTGCCCGGCTGCCCTCCTCGTTGACGCCGTCCCATTTCAGGCTGCCCCGGGCGGCCAGGGTTTCGTTATTGGCCAGGCGGCGCAGCAGCCGGCCGTTGCTGTCGTAGAGGTGTACATTGAGCGTGTACCCGGGCTGATCTGTCTGGTAGTCGATGAGCAGGACATCCTCGACGCCGTCGCCGTCGGGTGAGAAAGTGGTATTCGCCACGGTGATCATTTCCGGGATAAGGGCAGGCCGGATGAAGAACTGGGAATTCTGGTAAGCAGGGGTGGCGAAGCCGGCGGTGGAAGCGGCGGAATGCCAGTTGCCGGCATCCTGAGTCGGGGCGCCGGGAGAAATGCGCTCCAGGGATACGCCGTCTTTGATGTCGAGGAGGGGGTAGTGGAGGCCTTCCGTATAGTCGAAAGCATCGATGACGGCGCCATTGTAGCGCAGGGTGGCATTGCCTTTATCATCGTCCAGGGGAGGCAGCGCCGTTTCGAACAGGCCCTGAGGGTTGCGTACGGTATAGCGGGCCAGGATATCATCGGGCGCTTCGGTAAGCAGGGCGTATTCGCCGGGAAAGAGCAGGAAATCACCGCTCACTTCTTTCAGGGAATCCCTGGTCATTTTTTGCGTATTGGCGACGGCCAGGCCGTTGAGGTTCACCACTTTGCCGCTGCGGTTGAACAGTTCTATAAAATCGCTGCCGCCGCTTTCGGGGTTGAACAGCAGTTCGTTGATGACAACGTCCAGCGGTTCAACAGCTTCGGAAAGGCCGGTGCGCAACGCGCTGCCTTCCGGCAGGGGGTTGCCCATGCAGTCGGCAAGGGCGTTTGCCCCGTTCAGCTGGTAGGCCGTTCCCGGCGCCAGTTGCTCCTCCAGCAGGAGCAACGCTTCCCGTGCGCCGGCGCGGGGCAGGGCTTCAGCTACCGGCAGAGGCGGGGAGAGGCTGTAGTTCGCCGGGTTGGCCAGGGTGGCTTCGTCCATCACTTCGCTGAAGGTGAGCCGAAGCTCAAATGCGCTTTCGGAGATGGCCCGGAGCAGGGCAGGGGGCGTATCGTCGGCCACGGCGCCCAGCCAGCTGTTGGCCTGCCCGGGCGTTCCGCCGGCCGCTGCCGATGATGCCCGCCAGTTGCCGGAGCAATCATAGGGGCCTTCCGTTTGGATCAGTTCCAGGCTGTAGCCGCCGCCGGCTCTGGCTGCATCGCGGTACCAGCTTTCATCATAGGCCATTTCAAAGAGGAGCGCCCCGCCGGCATCCAGTATCCGCACCTCATCGCCCTCATTGGCGAGGGCAGGGAAGCTGCCGACGGATACTGCCGGCCCCAGGGCGGCGAAGGCGCCCTCGAAGCTGTCGTCACAGATGGCCACATAACTGCCGGGCAGTAAAAGATATTCAGGCAGGGCCGCCGGAGAACTCCCGGAGCTGACCGCCAGGGTGGCCAAATCTATCACCTTATCGCTGCGGTTGTACAGCTCCACGAATTCTCCTTCCGGCAGGCCTGCCGACGGGCTGGGGTCGGGCATCAGCTCAGTGATGACTATATCGCCGGGGGCCGCCGGCCGGATATCGTAGTAGGTGAAGGCCAGGCTCTGGGCCGGGGCGATGTTGCCCCCGGCGTCAGAAATGCCGGTGGCCGTGAGCCGGTAACTTTGGGTGTTCTGCATGGGAGCGCCCAGCAACAGCCGCACTTCAGCAGGCCTGGTAGTATCGAAAACCGCTTCGGCGGGCTGCCCGATGCCATTGTCCAGCTCATAGTTGCCGGCCTCCGAGGCGGAGGCTGCCGACAGGGGTTCGTCAAAGCGGGCCAGGACCTCGCCGGCGCCGGCCGCCTCTGCCGACAGCAGGCGGGGAGGTTCGGTATCCTGAAATAAAGGGTTTATCCAAATGTCATCAAAAAAGAAAGCTTCATTGCGGGTCGAGGTGTACCGGCAATAGAGGCCGAAGATGCTGCCCATGGGATAGGTGCTGTCGTCGGCCGTGCCTTCAGGCTGGAAATCCGCCCCGCCGGTATAATCCGCCAGCAGTTCCCACCGGCCGGCGGGGCTGCGGGTGACGCGGATGCGGGCAACCACCGGCCCGATGGCGGCGGCCCCCGGCGTCCCGCTGATCAATAGGACGGAACTGGCGCCGTCCTGCCGGTAGAGCTCGATGGCGTCCAGATCTCCGGAGGCGCCGCCGGCCCGGAGGTAGTAGCCTTCCTGATCCCCGGCCAGAACCGGGTTGGAGGCGCTGAGGTACACCCGGGCGAAGTTGCTGCCCGAAGGGTTGAACTCCAGGCGTACGAAGAACTCCCAGGCCGTCGTATCCAGGGTGGAAGTAGGGGCGGGAAGGTAAAGGTATGCGGTGTTATTGGCCGCCGGGCCGCTGTCCTGGAGCTGAAGTTCTCCATTGGCAACTACAAACTTGGCGGCATCGCCGAACCACTCCGGGCCATTGCTGAAGTCGCCGTCCGAAAAATCGTCCTGCAGCTGAGCGGGCAGGTAGGCGAAAGGCAGGAGGGACAACAGTGCAAAAAGGAATATTTTCTTCATAGGCTAAAAATAAAACTGAAATTAAAAATTTACACAAGCAATCCCTATAAAGGTGGCAATCAAAAGAGATAGCTCTTATCTTTGCCCACTCGGAACTATGGCCCTGGCCGGATTTGATCACAAAGCAAAAAATGAAACAATGAGAATTGCAGTAGTAGGCGTAACCGGGCTGGTGGGGAACGTCATGTGCCGCTCGCTGGAGGAACGCAATTTCCCGGTTGATGAATTTCTCCCGGTGGCCTCCGAGCGTTCCGTTGGAAAAGAAGTCCAGTTCCGGGGCGCCATGCATCAGGTCGTCGGCATGGAAGAAGCTGTTGCCGCCCGCCCGGATATAGCCATTTTTTCCGCCGGCGGAGGCGTCTCCCTGGAGTGGGCCCCTCGCTTTGCGGAGGCAGGCGCCGTAGTTATCGACAACTCTTCGGCCTGGCGTATGGACCCCGGCAAGAAACTGGTCGTGCCCGAGGTCAATGCAGAGGTGTTGAACAAAGAGGACCGCATCATCGCCAACCCGAACTGCTCCACCATACAGATGGTCATGGCCCTGGCGCCGCTCCACAAGGCCTACAAAATCCGCCGGCTGGTCGTTTCCACCTACCAGTCCTTCACCGGCACGGGCATGAAGGCAGTCAAACAGTACCAGTTGGAACGCAAGGGGTTTGAACCCAAGCCGGAGGAGATGGCCTACCACTACCCGATATTCGAGAACTGCCTGCCCCACTGCGACGTCTTCCTGGAGAATGCCTACACCCGGGAAGAGATGAAGCTGGTCAATGAAACCCGCAAGATACTGGGCGACTACACCATAGGGGTGACGGCCACCGCCGTAAGGGTGCCGGTGCACGGCGGCCATTCCGAGGCGGTGAACGTGGAATTTGAAAAGCCCTACGATCTGCAGGACGCCCGCAGGCTGCTGGAAGCTATGCCGG
>CAZAXA010000022.1:0-25476 GCA_964488965.1 uncultured Phaeodactylibacter sp.
GTAGGGTATCAGGCACGGCGCTGGTCGTATTCGGGTTCTTCCTGATGTTCAGGGGGATGATGTAGGCCCTTGTTTATGGCTGAATTGTTATACTATTGCCTTTCGGGGTTTCTTTATTAACCCCCAACTGGCCGCGCTGTCAAACATGCTAACTCCCTTCCTCATGGATGAAGGATACATCAAGTTTGATATCCATTGGAAAAAAACACCGCCCCTGCCGGAGGAATTCGTTTCAGAACTCAACGTTTACCGGCAGCGCCTGTATGAGCTGAAGCTGATCGGCGCATGCGATAATGGCATTGGCTACGGCAACATCAGCTGCCGTTACGGGCAGGAAGGGCAGTTCATCATTTCCGGTTCGGCAACCGGCAATATCCCGGCGCTTTCGGCAGAGCACTACGCCCTTGTCGCCAAAGTGGAAGCCGCCCGGAACCGGCTCTGGTGTGAAGGGCCCGTCGTCGCCTCTTCGGAATCGATGAGCCATGCCGCCGTCTATGAGGAATGCCCCTGGGTGCAGGGAGTGATCCACGTTCATCACCCGTGCCTTTGGAAAAACCTCCTGCGAAAAGTTCCTGCAACCGATAAAAGCGCCCCTTATGGATCGCCGGAGATGGCGGCGAGCATCCTTCATCTCCTGCAGCAGACGGCGTGCAGAGAGTTGAAAATCTTTGCCATGGAAGGGCATGAGGATGGGATATTTACTTTCGGGCGTTCTCTGGACGAAGCTTATGAAGTGCTGATGGCACACTACCGCCCTTTCCTGCAGGATAATATTTCAGCCGGGGCGGTTTAAAAAATAGCGAAAAAGGCTTGGCTCATATGAATTGGTTCAATAGCCAATAACCCTATTTCACGTGCCTTTCCAGAAACCCCAGCATGGCCTTGTAAAATTCAAAGCGGTTTTCCTCGTTGGAAAAGCCATGGCCTTCGTTGTACTTCACCATGTACGGCACGTCGATCCCCCGGCTGCGCAGGGAACGGACGATCTGGTCGGACTCGTCGATGTTGACGCGGGGGTCGTTGGCCCCCTGGACGACGAACAGCGGCGCCTCGATGCGGTTGATGTGAAAAACAGGAGAACCTGCCTCCAGCAGTTCTTTATCATGCTCCGGGTGGCCGACCATTTCGTAGAGCATCTCCAGGTAGGGTTTCCAGTAGGGCGGTATGGTGTTCATAAAGGTGAACAGGTTGGAAACCCCGACGTAGTCAACTCCACAGGCATAGAGTTCCGGCGTGAATGTGATGCCTGCCAGAGTAGCGTACCCTCCATAGCTGGCGCCGTAGATGGCCACCCGCCTGGGGTCGGCAATACCTTCACCTGTCAGCCACTTCACCCCATCGGTAATATCATCCTGCATAGTTCGCCCCCATTGTTTGAAGCCTTTCTGCCAGAAGGCCCGGCCGTAACCGGTACTGCCCCGGTAATTGACCTGCAGGACGGCATAGCCGTGGCTGGCCAGCAGCTGCACCTCCGGGTTGTAGCCCCAGCTGTCGCGCACCCAGGGTCCTCCGTGAGGGTTGACGACTACCGGAAGCATACGGGAAGGCTTTCCTTTGGGCAGAGTGAGATAACCGTGTATCGTCAGCCCGTCCCGGGAGGTGTACTGTATCGGTTTCATAGGAGACATGTCCTCCTCATTCAGCCAGGGGCTCACCTCGACGATCTTCTCCAGCCTGTCGGCCTGCTGGTCATAGTAGTAATAAGCTCCCAGGGAGCGGTCGCTGTAGGTGCGCACCATGAATTTGTCCTCCGCCTTATTGGAGTTGGTAACCACGACCTCATAGCCCGGCAGTTCCCGCTCCAGGCGTTCCTGCAACTCCTTACGCTGCTGGTCGAAAAAACGAATCTCCCGTTTCCAGGTCGTATATACGGCCCCGGTAACTACCTTGCGCTTGCGGGAATAGATCAGGCTTCCCGCATCCACCTCGGGATGAGCGAAGACCGCTTCACCCGCCTCCTTGCCACTGGACAGGTCGAAGCGGACGATCTCACTCCGGTCGCGGCCGATATTGGAAACCGCATATACGATGCTTCCATTATCGAATTCAAAGAAAATGGGCTCCATGCTTTCCTTGAAATTCGTCGTGATCACCACCCGGAAGTCTTCGTCTTCGCTTGCCCGGTAGAGCAGGCTGTGGTTTACCCCGGCTATGGTCTTGATGGCAATGCGCAGCCTGCCGTCGTGGTCGGTGATCCAGGCGGTTACCGGTTCCTGGGGGTCGGTATTTTCTGCAAGCTGGGTGTATTCCCCGGTGCGGATGTTGATGCGGTAAGGCTCAAACAGCATGGGATTGTTCTTATTCATGCCGATGATGAGCTCGTCTTCGATGTCTTCCAGGTCGTCGATCAGCTGTATCTTCACCCCTTCAAAAGGAGTAAGATCCTTGGGATGGGCGCCATCCCGGTCGACGGCAAAGAGCCGGAAGTTCTCATCCCCGCCGCTGTCTTTCACGTACACCAGCCTCTTGTCGCTGGACCAGAAGTAACCGCCGATATCCCTTTCCGTTTCGTTGGTGATGCGGACCGCTTTATCCTCGCCGAGTTTCTGTACAAAGATATTCTGCCGGCGCTCATAGGGGCCGAGGTAGGCCAGGTAGCCGCCATTGGGGGAAAGTTGAAAAGCCACCTTTTCGGGTGTGCGGAAAAAGTCCTCAACCGTGTATTTGGACTGGCCTTTGCCCAATTCCATCAGGCGTTCCAGGACTTCCTTTGAACTGGGCAGGCTGGGGTCGCCGGGCAAAGTCTGCTTATCATTGTTGTGCATTTCCAGGATTGCTTTTGTAAGGGGAATGGATAGGACAGCATATATACACCGGCAGCGGGAAGGTGTATAAGCTTAAAAAACCTCTCCGTATTGGGTATATCTGATGGGCTGTAGCCATGGCATAAATATACCTATTCTGCCCAAAATCCATAGAGGCAAGGTGAAAATTGGCTTCCGAAGCAGAAAAAGCCTATCCTGCCACACTCTCCTCCTGGTGCCGCCACAACTCCTGGAAAACGGGGCTTCCGGTACGCAGGCTCTCGAAGGAGCCTTCATCTACCACGCGGCCGCCGTCGAGGATGTAGATATAGTCGAAATGGTGAAGCAGGTGCAGGCGGTGCAGGGAAGATACCAACGCCTTATCCCTGAACTCTTCGAACAGTTGATGGTAAATCTGCACCTCCGTCTTGGGGTCGACGCTGCTGGTCGGCTCGTCCATCAGGATGACGTCGCTGTCACGGGCAGCCAGTATGCCGCGCGCCAGGGCCAGGCGTTGCTTCTGGCCGCCGGAGAGGTTGACGCCTTTTTCCCGGATGCTGGACAGCAGCCCCTGCGGCAGTTGTTCGGCCACGCCGTCGAACTGGGCCACCTGGCATACCCTGCGGATTTCTTCTTCGCCAAAGGGCAACCCCAGGGTGATGTTGTACTCGATCGTATTCTCGAATATTTCCGGTTCCTGAGGGAAGAGCGTCACCCGGTTGGAAACATAGCCAATATGATCAAGGGGGCGGCCATCGACAGAGAGGCTCAGCCCGGCCTCCGGCGGGTAGAGCCCCCGCAGGATGGCCATGAGCGTACTCTTGCCGCTGCCGCTCTCGCCGATCAGGGCCACCCGCTTGCCGCGCTGCAAATGAATGCTGATATTGTGCAGGCCCTGGGGTTTCTCCACCCCTGCCTCGCCTTCGTTATGGGTAAAGCTGAGCCGGGAGAGGGACAACCGCCGCCAGTCGGCAGGAAGGGCCAGTTCATTATCCGACCGGTTATGACGGCCGTAGGCGTCGATGATGTTCTGGGCAGTCTTCACATCCGTATCGTAACGTACGATCTGCGTGTACTGCCAGGCCATGCCGTGAAAAACGCCGGTAAAGCGCTCTACGTACGCCATCAGGGTGACCAGCGTACCGATCATGAAGGTTTCGCCCGGTATCCGGTTCTGATAGATGTAACCCACCAGGATCACGGCGTAAATCACTCCCACGCACATTTCCATGGTGAACCACTTCCATTCATTGACCAGGATCTTGCGCCGAAAGGGTGGAAGGATATCCATCACCCGGCCGAGGAGGCCCGCCTCCATGCGTTTCTCCAGCCGCAGGGTGATCACCGTGGTGATGTTGGAGAGGCTGTCGAACAGCGTGGAGGAAACGACGTGCTCCTTTTCGTTGACCTCCTTGGAAGCAGCGATAAAAGGCTTGTCGAATTTCAGCAAAAGGTAGACCACTCCAGCCCCCATGACGGCGGCGATGCCCCCGAACAGCGGAGAAAAGTAGATCATGGCGCCGAAGGAAAAGGCAAAACTGAAGAAGGTCTTCAGGTACATGAAACCGGTATCGAAAAAATCCCTCAGGGCCTCGTAGGCCTTCCGGATGCGGTTGATCGTAGAGCCGCTGTGGTGGTCCTGATGCCACTTCACGGGCAGGTGCAGGGCCTTGTGGTAGATCTCCTGCAGGAAGTTGCGGCTCAGGTCGAAGGCCAGGCGCCGCTCCAGGATGCGCGCCGGCCCGTGAAACACCCAGTCCAGAAAACGCAGCAGCAGGTAAACGCCCACATAAATCCAGGCCGAGCGGAGGATGTTCATGCCCTGTTTCTGCACCTCATTGATGAATACCCCCCAGAGAACGGGGAATAAGGCCATGATAATATTGCTCAGCATAAACATGCTGTAAATGAGCAGGTAGCGCCGCCGTTGGCCACGGGCGTATTTCCAGGCGGTGCGCAACAGGGAAAGGTAAGGGTTGTTCCAGACGGATGGTTTCGAGCTCATAGCCGGGATGGTTTGCCAAATGGGAAAGACTTGAATAACCAAAGTAAAAGGGGAAGCGTTCCCGTAAAAAGCTGTAAATCTTTGTCACTTTAGCTCAAACTCATCCCGGTCTGCCAGGAAGCGGAGCTTATTCCGGAATTCCTGCTGTGCTTCGTAAGAGAGGGTTACGGTAAAAAGCCCTTCGACGGTTGCAGCGTGAAAGAGTTCTTCTCCGGCAAAGTCGAAAGCGGAAGAGTCTCCGGTGTAGGGGAAGCCGTTGCCGTCCTTACCTACGCGGTTGACGCCCAGGGTGTATGACTGGTTCTCGATGGCGCGGGCGGCCAGAAGGGTTCGCCAGGCCTGCCGGCGCATCTCCGGCCAGTTGGCGGTATAGATCAGCAGGTCGTAATGATCTGCATTGCGGGCCCAGACGGGGAAACGCAGGTCGTAACAGATGAGCGGCAGCGCCTTCCAGCCCTTGATGTCTACGATGAGCCGTTGATTGCCCGGGCTGTAGTGCTCGTGTTCGCCTGCCAGGGTAAAGAGGTGCCGCTTGTCATAAAACGCATGGGAGCCGTCGGGGCGGGCCCAGAGCAGCCGGTTAAAGTAGCGGCCGCCCTCTTCGGCGATGAAGCTGCCGGTAATTACGGCATTCAGGCGGGCAGCCTGTTCGGCCATCCACTGCAGGGTGGGGCCATCGGTGGGTTCGGCCAGGGGCTGCGCGTTCATGGTAAATCCGGTGGTGAACATCTCCGGGAGGACGACGAGGTCTGTCTGCCCCTGCAGGCCGGCCAGTTGGCGGCCGAGGTGTTTCAGGTTGGCTTTTTTATCTTCCCACTGCAGGTGGGCCTGAACCAATGTAGCGCGAAGTACATTCATAGGCGGAAACGGCGAAAGAGATACAGGGCCGCCAGGGTTTTCCTGCATCTCTTCCGGGATGAATCAACAGCAGGCCGGCTTGGCCCTGATCACTGTAATATAAGTTACTTCGACTTTTCGGCTTTCTCGGCTGCCGCCGTAGCGGAACGCAGGGCGCGCGGAACCTCAACGGAGGCCACCGGCACGCCGGGGGAGTTCAGCACTTCGATATTCTCGTGGGCGCTGTCGATATCCCTTACGCGGATGGACTGCCCCAGTTCCAGTTGGGAAATATCTATGCCCATTTCGTTGATGAGGTGTTCCGGCGTCGTCTTTATCTTGACCCGGCGAAGCTTCTGTAGCAGCTTGCCGCCATTTTTTACGCCCGGAGAAACCCCTTTGAAGCGCAGCGGTATTTCCACCTTGACCGGCGCCCCGTCTATGAGGCGCAGAAAATCGAGGTGGGTGATCTTATCGGTCACCGGGTGCCACTGTACATCCTTGACGAAACAGCGGTAAGACTTCCCACTGACCGTCACATCTGCCACTTTAAAATCGGGGGTATAAATGAGGTCGCGTATATCTTTTTCGGCGACAGTGAAGTGGATGGCCTCGCCTCCGCCGTAGATCACACAGGGTATCCTTTCTTCTTTCCTTACAGCTTTTGCGGCCGCTTTGCCAAGGGCGGTACGCAACTGCCCGCTAATAGCAACTACTTCCATGATTTATCGACTTTGTCGTTGATGCTTTCGAATATTTTTGCCTTCCAGCGGCATTCAATTCCCAAAAGGCACGCAAAGATAGATATTTTCCTTTAAAAAGGGAAGCGTGATTTTTGAAAATCGCTCAAATTTCAAATGTTGATAGAAAAGCAATTAGTTTTTTATTCCCTGTTTTGTCAAAGCGTATTCCATTACCCCCCCACAAAAAGCGCAGAAATGGAACGGTGTTCGTGGGTATTGCGAATGGCACGGGAGAAGAGTTTCGCAGTAGAGAGCACTTTGATCTTCTCCGACCTTTCCCGGAGCGGGATGGTATCACATACGAGCAGTTCGTCCAGCAGAGACTCTTCGATCTTTTTATAAGCATCGCCGGATAATACGGGGTGGGTGCACATGGCCCGCACGCTGCGCGCCCCTTTTTCGATCAGAATCTTGGCGGCGCGGCAAAGCGTCCCGGCAGTATCCACCAGGTCGTCTACCAGGATGACATCTGCATCCTGTACATCGCCGATGACGGTCATCTCCGCCACTTCGTTGGCCCGTTTGCGGTATTTGTCGCAGATCACCAGATTGCGGCTGAAATGTTTGGCGTAAATGCGCGCTCTTTTGACCCCGCCGACATCGGGTGAGGCGAAGGTCACATTGCCGAGGTCCATCTCCTGTAAGTAGGGGATATAAATGGCCTCGCTTTTGAGATGGTCGACCGGAATATCGAAAAAGCCCTGGATTTGGTCGGCGTGGAAATCCATGGTCATGATCCGGTCAGCGCCGGCGGCTTCGAGCAGGTTAGCGATAAGTTTGGCAGAGATGGGCACCCTGGGCTTGTCCTTGCGGTCCTGCCGGGCATAACCGAAATAGGGGATCACCGCTGTGATGTAACCGGCCGAGGCTCTTTTGGCAGCGTCGATCATAAGCAGCAGCTCCATCAGGTTTTCGGCGGGAGCGTAGGTAGATTGGATGAAAAACACATAGGCGCCCCTCACCGACTCGTTGATCGTCGGTTGCATTTCCCCGTCACTGAACCGGTTCATCCTGATGTCCCCCAGGGGGTGGCCGTAGTGTTCAGCAATATTCCTGGCCAGATATTCCGATGTAGTACCGGAAAAAAGCTTTACTTCAACCATTGAATTTACGGACATTTGATGATTTTGGTAACTCAGGAATTGGCAAACAGGTTTCCCCAATCCTGTAAATGTACATTTAATGGCCCTGAAGCCTTCGAATATGTTCCATCGCGATCGAGCCGGGGTTCGTCTGATATTGGGTGCAGCTTGAGAGAAAAGGGCTCCTGGGCCAGGCGTGGAAAGCCTGGAATTTGAGACAACAGATAGTTGGGGAATGCGGCAAGGCCTTCAAAAAAACAAGCGCCGGCTGCCATACCACAAAGGTAAGAACAATCGGGCAATTTATACCTGAATTTTTCACCTATTCGCTGCCAGGCCTGCCCGGAGGCGGCTGATTTTGCCGATAATCCTCAGCGCTTTGTCGAACACATGAGGATAGTTAGCGGGCAAGGCCTACCTTTCGCATCTCTAAAGGATCATTCCACCTCCGGGTACCTAATAGTGCGTGTTATGCATTTTTCGCTTTTTGGAGATTGGTGGGAGTCCCAGAACTGGGCAGAACAGGCATTTTGGCTGGTGGCTATCATGTCCAGCCTGCTGTTGGCCATTCTTTCTGCTTTAAGCCTCTACGAGCGATACCAGGGAAACAACCCGGAACCGGAGCACCGCCCTCACCAGGTTTTTAATCCCCGCACCATCCTCACCTTCTTTTGCGCTTTCGGATGGGCGGCGCTCTTTCTGCACTATCAGGAATTGCCCCTGGCTGTTATCTTGCCGGTTTCCGTAGCCGGCGGTTTGCTGGCAGCCGCTTTTGCCAAAGCGCTCATCCGCTTTCTCCTCTGGCTGGCGCCCGGGCACAGCAAGCTGGGCGACGAGCAGCTCATGGAGCAGACCGGCAGGGTACTGGAGCCCATCCCCCCGCATCGCAACGGATTCGGGAAAGTTCATCTCAACCTCCGGGAGGCCCCTTATGAACTGGAAGCTATTACCAGCGGCAGTGAACTGAAACCCGGCGCCTCCATAAGGGTCATTGGCGTAATTGACGGCCGCGTGCTGCTGGTGGAACCCCTGGAGGACGGAGGGTATCCTCATGAAAATCAGAATGGGGCCAGAGTGTGAGGCTATTTTTTGCGCTCCGTGACAAAAGTGACCAGGTCGGCCAGCGACTGCCGGGCGGGAGATTCCGGGAAGTACCGCAGCAGCTCAAACGCCTGCCTGCGAAAGTCATGCATGGCTTCCCGGGCGTATTCCAACCCTCCGCTGCTCCGGACGAATTCCACCACTTCCTGCACCTTGTCGGGCTTGTCGCTGTGGCGCCGGATGAGGTTGATGACGCGGCGGCGCTCCTCCTTTGAGGCCTTGTTAAGGGCAAATATGAGCGGAAGGGTCATTTTTTTCTCCTTGATATCGATTCCCAACGGCTTACCGACATCATCCGTCCCGAAATCAAAGAGGTCGTCCCGGATCTGAAAGGCGATGCCGATCTTTTCACCAAACAGGCGCATGCGTTCTATATGTTCTTCATCCGTAGTGGCGGAGGCGGCGCCGGCGCTGCAAGCCGAAGCGATAAGCGATGCTGTTTTCTGGCGGATGATCTCGTAGTATACCTCCTCCCCGATATCCAGCCGGCGGGCTTTTTCGATCTGTAGCAACTCCCCTTCGCTCATGGCCTTTACGGCATCAGATACGATCTCCAGGAGGCGATACTGTTTATTGCGTAACGCCAGGAGCATGCCCTGGGAGAAGAGGTAGTCGCCCACCAATACTGCGATCTTGTTTTTCCATAGAGCATTGATCGAGAAGAAGCCACGGCGTTCGTAGGAATCGTCGACCACATCATCGTGAACGAGCGTGGCCGTATGCAACAGTTCAACCAGGGAAGCGGCGGTATAGGTAGCGTCATTGATAGCCCCGCAGGCCTTGGCTGCCAGGAATACGAACATAGGGCGCACCTGCTTGCCCTTCCGCCGGACGATATAGAAAGTGATCTTATCCAGGAGAGGTACCGGGCTTCGCATTGCTTCCCGAAAACGGGACTCGAACACTTTGAGCTCTTCTTCAATCGGCCCTTTAATGCTACTCAGCGATTTGGCCATGCTTTAGATTTTGCTGCCCAAAGCTACAAAACTTTACCTATGGATGGGTTGATGGAGTTGATTCGGTAAAGGGCCGGCCGCTTCCTCCCCAGTCAACCTGATCAACTCAATCAACCATAACTACCGCACCAATACCTGGAACCGGCGTATGATAGCGCCATCGCCTTTCACCACCAGCAAATACCGGCCGGAAGGCACCCGGCTCACATCCAGGCTTTTGACGCCCTCTCCCTGGGGCTGCCTGGGGAAGTCTATCCTGGCCATGATCTGCCATTTGGGGTTGATCAGCTGGACGGCCACATCGCAGCTTCCCGGAAGGAAATACTTGATGATGATATTGCCTTTATCATCGGGTGCTAACCTGGGAAAGGAGGACCAGTCGTTGGGGTCGTCCGGAGCAGGTTCGGGTTCACGGGGGATAGCCGAGACGGAACTGTTGTCCTTCACGGGAGGGCGGGCAGTGCTGGGGGTGGGGCGGGGCGGGGCTTCTTCCTGCCGGCTAAGGGAGGAAGCGATGGCGCCCGGTTTCCTGATCGTCACCACATCGCCGGCGGGCGGGTTCCAGATGACCAGTCCGACGGGAGGCTCGAAGATATTATAGGGGCTGACCTCCGCTACCTGAAGGGCGCCGTCGGTTCGGATCGTCCGTATTTCGATCTTCTCCTGGTCGACGAAAATCCAGTTAAACTGGTTGAAGCTGCCGCTGGCGCGGGTCCAGGATTTGTTGTCGTTATTTTCCCGCAACGGCGCTCCCCAGCAGCCTTCGCCTATATACACGGTGCCCCGTTCATCATCCCGGATGAAGCCCTCATCACTGCCGGGTTCCTGCGAGGGGCGGATGGGGTAAGTCGTTTTCACTACATGGGCATCCGATTCCATGGCCAGGTTTACGCCGTGTTTATAGAATAAGGTTGCCCAGTTGAGCAACAGCTCGTCCTTTTCCGGTTTTTTCTGCGTGTGGGGGCGTATGGGGTGGTGGTATTGCGCCATCTTCCAGATAACGCCGCTGCTGGCGTTGAGGTCGCCTTCCAGCCAGATGCTCTGGCTGCCCCCCGGAGGAATAAGAGAATTGAGTGTGTAAAAGCGGATCAGGTTCCCTCCCAGGGTCAGGGCATAATAAACATCGGCACTGCTGACATCGAAGAGCTCCGTGATGGAACTGTTGGCCGCTTCGTGGTTCCCTCTGGCCGGCAATACCGGGAAAAGCCTGCCGTCGCTGCCAATGGTCTCCTGCCAGTCGTCAAACCATTCGCGCCATTCCTGGTAAGTATCGCCGGCAGTCATATCCCCATCGAACAGGACGACGTGGGGGCGCAGTTTGCTCACCAGTTTATTGGCATCGCGGCGCGCCTCCCGGTTGTTACGGGAGTCTCCGCCGGCGATAATGGACAAGCGCTCGGTTGGGGTATTCGGAGCGGTTTTGAAAGAAAACCGCGGGCTGACGCCTTCGCTATCGGCGATGACAAAGTAGTAAACCGTGTTAGGTTTTAAGCCGGAGAGCCGGACGAAGTGGTTGTTCATCCCCTTCGATACGATGATGCGGTCGGGCTGTTGTTTGTTCCGGTAAGCGCCTGCCTGCTGGCCGAAGTCAATGATATCGTAATAGAGTACAGGCGTATATCCGGAGGCCTGGTCCCAGCCGATGACCATAGTAGTAGAAGGGTCGGAACGCCAGGTGCACCGAAAACGCGCGCTGCTGGCGTCCAGTTTCCACAGTATGCCTATGAAGATCAGAATGGTGAGTAGTGGCCGGCTGTTTCTTATCCGCATCAATTCACGTTTAATTTGGTTTCCTCAACGGGCATTTTGCCGGATGCATTCGTTTCCGGAAAGGCGCCCGCTTTCCCGCGCAATGTACTTATACTACCGGAAGGCGCCTGCGGTTGCAAAAATCGTATTTACTTTTCGGCAATACAAGGTTAACAGTCTCTGGTAGAATTATTTCATAGGCTTGCTCTACTGGGATTGACGTGGGATAATTACAAAGCTTTTACCCGTCTTTTTATTGTGTTTTTACTCATGAAAAAGCCTGAGGCTGCACGAAAAATTTGCCCCATACACCCCTGCCGGAAGCCGGAGGGCAGTTTGTGCCATAAAAATTATTAACTACCCTTCAAACGGCATACATTTGCCAGGGAATTTTATCGCCTTCGCGACAGCGGCAAGGGCAAAACAGCCCTCCTGCCGGCCGTTGTCAACAACTTAAAATACTGACATGGCAAAAGACAGCGTAGTTTTCAACCTGATACAAAAAGAATTACAACGGCAGCAAAAAGGCGCGGAACTCATCGCCTCTGAAAATTTCGCGAGCCCGCAGGTGATGGAGGCTACTGGCAGTTGCCTGACCAATAAATATGCCGAGGGCTATCCCGGAAAGCGCTATTATGGCGGCTGTGAGTTTATTGACGAAATAGAAGAACTGGCCATCAACCGCCTCCGGCAACTCTTCGGCGCCGAGTTTGCCAACGTACAGCCGCATTCCGGCGCCCAGGCCAATGCTGCAGTCTTCCTCGCCGTGCTGAAACCCGGCGACCGCATCCTGGGCTTCGACCTGGCGCACGGCGGGCACCTTTCTCACGGCTCCCCGGTCAATTACTCCGGCAAGGTTTACGAACCCCACTTCTACGGCGTGGAGAAGGATACCGGCATCATCGATATGGATAAAGTGGAGGCCAAGGCTCTGGAAGTAAGGCCCAAACTTATCATCTGCGGCGCTTCGGCCTATTCCCGCGACTGGGACTACCGGCGGTTCAGGGAAATTGCCGACAAAGTTGGCGCTTTGTTACTGGCCGACATCGCTCACCCTGCCGGCCTCATCGCCGCGGGCCTGCTCAACAACCCCATGCCGCATTGCCATATCGTGACGTCCACAACCCATAAGACCCTGCGCGGGCCACGCGGAGGCGTCATCATGATGGGCCAGGACTTCGACAACCCCTGGGGCCGCAGGGCCAAAAAGGGCAACCTGATCAAAATGTCTGCCATACTGAACAGCGGCGTTTTTCCCGGCATGCAGGGCGGGCCGTTGGAGCATGTCGTCGCCGCTAAGGCCGTTGCTTTTGGCGAAGCGCTTCAGCCTTCCTTTAAAGCTTATGCCCAGCAGGTCATCAGGAATGCGCACGCCATGGCCGATGCCTTTGTAGAAAAAGGTTACAAGGTCATCTCCGGAGGCACCGACAACCATCTCATGCTCATTGACCTCCGCTCCAAAAACGTGACCGGCAAGGCTGCGGAAAGAGCGCTGGAGATGGCCGATATCACCCTTAACAAGAATATGGTGCCCTTCGATACGCAAACGCCTTTTGTCACTTCCGGCATCAGGGTTGGCGCCGCCGCCGTCACTACGCGCGGCCTGAAAGAATCCGACTGCCGTCAGGCCGTTGAATGGATCGACGCCATCATATCCGACGTGGACAATGAAAAGCGCATTGTCGATACCCGTATGCAGGTCAATGAGTTTATGGAGCAATTTCCCCTTTATGAAGAGATAAATTTACCGGCGTAGTTGAGGAACGGCGATTTTTTGTTACTTTTAGGGTGTTACTCCTTTCAGAGAATAAACACCTTGGCTTTTTTATAAGGGAAGGAACCTGCTTTGCAGCTTCCCCCACACACCATCCTTGAGAATATCTAAGACTCTAGCCAGGAGGTTCAGTGCAATGCGCTGAACCTTTTTTTCTTCTAATCCCCTGGTAAGCCCAGCCCTGAATAACCCTCACCGGTTAAGGCCGCTTTTTGTACACTTTCATCCACACGCCGTTCCTGGGCCGAAGGGTGATCAGGGGCTGCAGGCCGGGTTCATGGCCGGGAAGCAGTTCGAGCTCATAGCGCTCCAGCATTTTTACCAGCACCAGCTGCATTTCCATCAGGGCAAAGTTGTTGCCGATACAAAGGCGGGGGCCGCCGCCAAAGGGGAGGTAAGCGAAAGGGGCCCCTTTTCCGTTGTGCTCCCGGCTAAAACGCTCAGGCCGAAATGCTTCGGGATCCTCCCATAGGCTGGGCCGGTGATGGACACCATAGATGTAGGCAACGACGCGGCTCCCCTTCGGCAGGAAAAGCTCCCCATACTGGCCATCTTCAATACTCAGCCGGTCGGTGATCCATGCCGGCGGGTACAGGCGCATAGCCTCGTCAATTACCTGCCGGGTGTACTCCAGCCGGGGAAGGTTTTCAAAATCCGGCTCGCGGCCGGCCAGAACTTCACTGTGTTCCCGGCGAAGGCGTTCCATTACCTCAGGATGGCGGCCGAGCAAATACCAGGCCCAGGAGAGGGCATTGGCCGTAGTTTCGTGGCCGGCGACGAAGAGAATGGCGCTTTCTTCCACCAACTGTTGATCCGTCATGCCTTTGCCGCTGTCCTCATAGCGTGCATCGAGCAGCATCTGCAGCAGGTCGTCATGGGGGTGTGCAGGCTGTCGGCGCGCCTGTATGTGCTTCAGGATGATGTTGTCGAACTTTTCCGACAAGGCCTCGTGTTCTCCGAATTGGCCGGAAAGCCGGAACCAGGGCATCAGGTAGGGCTGCCGGAGCGTCCGGGTGATGAAATCCTGGATGCGCGTAACCGTATCGCTTAGAAAATCCAGTTCATCCTCTCTCAGGCCGGCCGTAAATAAGGACTTTGCCACCACGCGGAAGGCCAGCTCCATCATCATGGGAGCAAGGTCAAGGGCCTGGCCGGAGGAAAGGCACGGCTCAAAGCGCTGTTCCAGAAAATCGTCGATCTCCCGGTTCATAATGGCAGTGAGGCCCGCCAGCCGCTGGCGATGGAAGCCGGGTTGGATCAGGCGGCGTTGCTGCAGCCAGTAGTCCCCGTCGCTGGTCAGCAGGCCGTTGCCGAGAAAGTGGCCCAGCCGCTCGGTCTGTATCGGTGTTTTCCGCCATTTGCGGTGTTCTTTCTGCAAAACGTGCTGTATGAGGCCGGGGTCAGTGGTGAGTATCCCCTTGATGACTCCGCCCAGATAGAACTCAAAGGTGTGCCCATACTCAGCGATATATTGATCGATGGCAGCTATGGGATCGTAAGCGAAGCGCATGGAATTGCGCAGTGATTTCCAGCGTGGCACGCCGGGAAGGGTGGAGGGAACGGGGGCTTCGGCCATGGCTTTTGAGAGGAAAGTTAAGAATGCCTTTCGATCACCTTATCACAAGCTTCGTTCAACATGTGAAAAACCTGGTCAAAGCCATCGTCGTCCCAGTAGGGGTCCGGCACGTTGAGGTTGCTGCCGGGCGCCATATAGTTGAGGATCATTTCCACTTTCTCTTTCTGGTGGCTGCCGTTGGCCAGGCGCAGAACGTCCTGGTAATTGGAGCTGTCCATGGCCAGAATGAGATCGAATTTCTCCAGGTCGGAAGCCTGAAGCTGCCGGGCGCGCTGGCCGGAAATATCCAGTCCGTATTTTCGGGCGGTGCTCACCGAGCGGGGATCAGGCGGTTCTCCGATATGCCAGAAGCCGGTGCCGGCCGAGTCCACCTCCCAGGCCAGGCCGCGTTCCGTAAGCTTGTGTTTTAGAATGCCTTCCGCCAGGGGCGAGCGGCAGATATTCCCCAGGCAAACCATTAGTATTTTCATGGAATTTACAATTTGATATCGGATATTTGTGTCATTGCTCAACCTTGCAATCTGATGCAAAAGGATACTATAATTGATTAAGGAATACAGCCTGAATTTGTTTCGGCCCTTGAAACTTTTTCCCGGACGGCGCTGTAAAGGACAGATAAAATCAGCGAAATGAAAATCGTAATTGCCGGAGCAGGAGACGTGGGTTTCCATCTGGCAGAATTACTGGCCTATGAAAATCAGGACATCGTCCTGATCGATTCCAATCAGGAAGTGCTGGATTATGCCGGTACGCACCTCGATGTGATGACCCTGCGGGGCGACTCCTCCTCGATCGATATTCTGGAGCAGGCGGACGTTGGCCGGGCCAAGCTCGTCCTGGCGGTGACCACTTCCGAAAAGAACAACCTGGTAACGGCCATCCTTGCCAAGAAGATGGGCGCCCGCCAGGCTATTGCCCGGGTGACCAACCAGGAGTACCTCAATGAAGCGGAACGCCACATGTTCAGAGAACTGGGCATCGATTCGCTGATCTCCCCCACCTTGCTGGCCGCGGAAGAGATTTACCGGCTGGTCAGAGAGTGTTCCTTTACCGACCTTTTCGAATTTGAAGAAGGCAAGATCAATCTCGTCGGCATTACCCTGGATGAATATTCCCCTCTCGTCAACAAGCAGGTAGTGGACATTCACGGCATAAAAACCGACGTGACCCTGAGGCCCATCGCCGTACTGCGCGGCCACCGGACCATCATCCCCAGAGGGAATACCATCCTTCGGCGCAACGACCACATCTATTTCATCACCCGGAAAGATAATATTGACCGGCTGATCAACATCGTCGGAAAAAAGAAGATAAAGGCGAGGAACATTATGATCCTGGGGGGCACCTCGCTGGGGCTGGCCACGGCCAAGCGGCTGGAAAACGAATATAACGTCACCCTTATCGAGAAAGATAAGGAACGATGCAAGCAACTCGCCGAACAACTCGACAACACGCTGGTCATCAACGGCGACGTCAGCAATATTGACCTCCTGGAAGAAGAGGGCCTCAACAATATGGATGCCTTTATCGCCCTTACCAACAATTCGGAGACCAATATCATTGCGAGCCTGACGGCAAAGAACCACGGCGTCTACAAGACGATCGCCCAGGTGGAGAATAAGGAATACATTCATATTTCACAGAACATCGGCGTCGATACCCTGATCAACAAGAAACTCATTGCCGCCAACAACATCTTCCGCTTTGTGCGCAAAGGGCAGGTGGAGGCCATCACCAGCCTGCACGGCGTCGACGCCGAGGTCATCGAATACGTAGTCCACAAAAAGAACCAGGTCACCAAAAAACCGCTCAAGGATCTGCATTTCCCGACAACGGCCCTTATAGGAGGTGTCATTCGGGGTGATGATACGCTGATACCGGATGGGGAGTTCCAGCTCCAGCTCGATGACAAGGTCATTATCTTCGCGCTGCCGGAGGCTATCAACAAGCTCGAACAACTCTTCCACTAGCCCATGATAAACGTACGCCCCATCATCCGCGTCATTGCGGTTCTGCTCGTTATCATTGGCGGTTTGATGCTCACCGGCTTGCCGGTTTCTTTCTACTACAAAAGCGGAGATGCCCTGCCTCTGTTCTATTCCGGCCTGATCTGCATCGGTATCGGAACAGTATTATGGCTGGCCCGCTTTCCCGGCGATAATGCCATCAAAAAGCGGGAAGGATATCTCATCGTGGCCCTGGGATGGCTCTCTATGGTCTCCTTCGGGATGTTGCCCTATCTGTTCAGCGGGGCCATCCCGGATGTGGTGGGCGCCTTTTTCGAGACCGTTTCCGGCATGACCACTACCGGCGCTTCGGTACTCAAAGATATAGAGGCTGTTCCCGAGGGAATACTCTACTGGCGGAGCCTCACCCAATGGATCGGCGGTATGGGCATTATCGTACTGACGGTGGCCATCTTCCCCCTGTTGGGGATCGGCGGCATCGAACTGTTCGTCGCCGAAGCGCCGGGGCCGACTTCCGACAAGCTGCATCCCCGCATTCAGGAGACCGCCAAACGGTTGTGGCTGATCTATGTGGCCCTTACGGCAGCCCTTACATTGTCTCTTTTGCTGGGCGGCATGACTTTCTACGAGGCCATCAATCATGCCTTTACCACTATGGCCACGGGGGGGTTCTCCACTAAAAATGCCAGTATGGCCTATTACGACAGCCCGGCCATTCAGTACCCGATCACCTTGTTTATGTTTCTGGCGGGCACTAACTATACCGTCATTTATTTTGGCCTGAAGGGCAAACTGAGGAAAGTATGGGCCAGCGATGAGTTCAGGGCCTATCTCCTGCTCGTCGTTCTGCTTACCGTCGTCGTTACCCTGAGTGTGAAGAACAGTACCGGCCTGCATTGGGAAAAGGCTTTCCGGGACAGCATTTTTCAGATCGTTTCTATCGTCACCACTACCGGTTTTGTTTCGGCCGACTATACTTCCTGGGGCAACAGCCTGATGATGTTGTTTTTTGTGCTGATGTTCGTCGGCGCCAGCGCCGGCTCTACCAGCGGCGGCATCAAGCTGATCCGGCATCTGGTATTTTTCAAGAATTCCTTCCTGGAGTTCAAACGCATACTGCACCCCCGTGCCATAGTGCCCCTGAAACTCAACGGCCAGATAGTCACCGGCCGCATTCTTACTCATATCATTATCTTCCTGTTGTTGTATCTCATGCTTTTTGTGATTGGCTCTATCGTTGTCTCAGCAATGGGGCTGGATTTTCTGACTGCCATCGGGGCGGTGGCCACCTCTCTGGGCAACGTCGGCCCCGGCATCGGAGAGGTCGGGCCGGTCGACAACTTTGCCTGGCTGCCGCCTCCGGTAAAGTTCTGCCTCTCTATTCTCATGCTGCTCGGGCGGCTGGAGTTGTTTACCATCCTCGTGTTATTTACGCCTTATTTCTGGAAGTCGAATTAACCAACGCTTACCAGCCTGGTTCGCAGAAAGCTTCTGGCGGTTTATAGACACTCCTTCAGGCGTATTCCGGTTTCCGCCCGTCTCCCGGCCGCATTCGGATTCGGGAAAGCCTTCCTCTTTCACCAGTAACCAGGCGGACATCAGTGAACGGGAAACCGGCAATTTGCTGGTTGAACATTTCGCCACTTTTGAAAAGAACTTTGGCAAAGCGCATCGCTTATCTATGCTCGCAGAACATTCCTATCAGGTATTCCGGACTTACGACTTCATCTTTTCCAGGGGTGTCTTTTCAACCGATGACATGCTCAACGTCCATAACATCGGCGGAGGCATCGATGATCTGTACGCCGAGTCAGGCACGGAGAAAAATGCGCTGCAGTCTTTTTCCGGACGGCTGGACTATCAGTTGCTGCATTCGATTAAATTCCCGCTTGTCTGCTATTGAAAGTCCTGTCAGCACATTACCTTTGTCAAAAAGGGCTGGATATATGCAGATCAACGGTAAGCACTACCGGACCATTTGGCTCAAGGAGGGCGAGGAAGCTACCGTTCAGGTCATCGACCAGCGTAAACTTCCCCATGCCTTCGCAATTGAAGACCTTCGGACAGTAGAAGACTTTGCCCGCGCCATCAAAGAAATGTATGTCCGGGGCGCTCCCCTCATCGGCGCCACCGCCGCCTATGGAATATACAATGCCCTTTATCATGCTCCGGACGATAAGCGCCGCCTGGGTAAATACCTGCGGGAGGCCGCCGAGCTGTTGCTTGATACCCGCCCCACCGCTATCAACCTGGCCTACGCCATAAACCGGGTGCTGGCGTCGGTCGAGCCTGCTGAAAATATGGAAGAGACGGTTCATCTGGCTCTGAAAACAGCCCAGGCTATCGCCGAAGAAAGCATAGAGCATTGCCGCGCTATCGGGCAGCACGGGCTTGCCCTGATCCAGAAGATCAGCAAAAAGAAGAAGGGCGAGCCGGTCAACATCCTCACCCATTGCAATGCCGGCTGGTTGGCCTGTATTGACTACGGGACCGCAACGGCGCCCATATATGCAGCCCACGATGCCGGTATCCCCGTCCATGTATGGGTAGATGAGACCCGCCCCCGCAATCAGGGGGCCAATATTACCGCTTTTGAGCTTCTGCATCAAGGCGTGCCCCATACGGTTGTTACCGACAGCACTGCCGGCCATCTGATGCAGCGTGGAATGGTAGACCTGGCGCTCGTCGGCAGCGACCGGACGACCCTCAGGGGGGATGTGGCCAATAAGATCGGCACTTACCTCGTTGCACTTGCCGCCAAAGATAACCGGGTGCCTTTTTATGTTGCGCTGCCTTCGTCTTCTTTCGACTGGTCGTTGAACGACGGCATCAAAGAAATCCCCATCGAAGAGCGCAATCCGGAGGAGGTGCGTTACGTGCAGGGCTGGTTCAATGGAAAGGTCTACAAGGTGCTCATCACGACGCAAGTCAGCCCCGCGGCCAATTTCGCTTTCGATGTGACGCCTGCCCACCTGGTGGAGGGCCTGATCACCGAGCGCGGCATCTGCAAAGCTTCGAGGCGGGGCATCGCCAGGTTATTTCCGGAGGCAGGGAAATAGAGGGTTTACGCTCCCCTTTTCGGCTTGTGAATCCACAGCACATCAGGAGACGGCGGCGTCAGTTCCGGCGATTTTTCATCGTAGCCGATATTGTACAACATGTAGCGCATGGCGGCAATGCGGGCCACCTCCCGTATGTTGCCCTTGATGACCACCCAGGGGCTGTAGGGCATGGAGGTCCGCTCGTACATGATGTTCTTGTACCGGGTGAACTCATGCCACTTCTCCTGGGCCAGCAGGTCTACGGGGCTGACTTTCCATTGTTTAAGAGGGTCCGACAGGCGATCCTCGATGCGATGGCGTTGTACTTCCATATCTATGGAGAACCAGAACTTGAACAGGATGATGCCGTCATCGGTGATCATCTGTTCAAACTGCGGCGCCTGCTTCATGAAGAGTTCGTATTGTTCAGGGCTGCAAAAGCCCATCACCGGCTCAACCACAGCCCGGTTGTACCAGCTGCGGTCAAAGAAGACCATTTCTCCGGCATTGGGCAGTTCCTGGATGTAGCGCTGAAAATACCACTGGCCCTTTTCCACTTCGGAAGGCTTGCCCAGGGCGACGATGCGGTAATGGCGGGGGTTGAGGAACTGGGAAAAGCGGAATATAGCGCCGCCTTTGCCGGCCGTGTCCCTCCCTTCGAAGATGACGGCCAGGCGCAGCCCGTTCTCATAAATGTGTTTCTGCAATTTCAGCAGTTCCACCTGCAGGAAGTAAAGGTCGTGTACATAGGCAGGGTTGGCGCTGTAATGCTGCAGCACCTGCTTATCAAAGACTGCGTCCTGCCCCGGCTTCATCTGTTCCATAGCAGTTGATCGTTTGTTGCTTATTTCTTAAAGATAAAATGAACGGCGAAGACGATAAGCCAGCTGATCACGATGACGCTGAAGAGGCCCAGGCCGTCCAGCCATTTGATCTCCCTGAATTTCAGGCGCCCGTACCAGGCAAAGGTCATAAAAATATTAGAAAGTACCAGCAGGGCTATTGTTGCGAAGGCTGTTTTCATGAGTTTGGCTACAGTACATCTTTTAAAGATGCCCCAAAATAAAATAGAGGAGTAAATCTACACTACTGCCCTTTCCAGCAATTTCAGATGCTGCCTTTCCACATCCAGTTCCGCCTCGATCCCCACCGGCAGGGTACATTGATCATCGATATGCCCGAAGGATAGTCCGTAAATAGCCGGAATGCCCAGGCCCTCCGTCCGGTCCCTGATCGTTTCTTCCAGCGATAAAGAAAGGTCGCCTTCTTTCGGCTGGCAATCCTCATAAATGCCCATGGCCAGGCCGGCAGCTTTGTCCAGTTTCCAGGCCTGCCGCAGTTGGGTGAGCATGCGGTCGATGCGGTAGGGTTTCTCGCCGATATCTTCGATGAAAACGATCTTGCCTTCCACTTCCGGCAGGTATTCCGTGCCGGCCAGCGCAGCCAGGAGGGAGAGGTTGCCGCCGATGAGCGCCCCCCGGGCCTTGCCTGCTCTGACAGGATAGGTGCGATAAGCCTCGTCGTCTTTTTCCTGGTTGGCAGTTGACAGGGGAATGGCATAGGGCGCCGCCCCTTCCATGACTACCGCCCGAAACCGGGCTTCAGTGTACTCTGTCAGCTCGGAAGCCGCCACCGGCCCATGGAAGCCCACCAGGCCTGTCTTGTGGTAAATGGCGTTCAGGAGGGCCGTGATGTCGCTGTATCCGATGAGGGCCTTGGGGTTCCTGCTGATCAGCTTATAGTCGAGAAAAGGAAGGAGGCGGGAGCAGCCATAGCCGCCCCGGGCGCACCAGATGCCGGCCACGCTGTCGTCGGCGAACATCAGGTGGAGGTCGTCGAGGCGCTGCTGGTCCGTACCGGCAGTGAACCCCCGCTGTGCGCGGATGTGCTTGCCCATTTTAACTTTGAAGCCCAACTTCAGCGCATTGTTCACGGCCTTTTCCAGGCTTTCATCCGAGATGAAGCTGCCGGGAGTGATCAGCCCGACTGTATCCCCCGCTTGCAGGCGGCGGGGCAGGATGCGCTTCCTGCGGGAAAAGGAAGGGGCGGCGGCCAGCAGCGGAAAAGACAGGGCCAGGGATCGGACAAAGGATCTGCGGTACATAGCATATTCTTTTGGGGAAAAATAAGAAAAGCTGCCCATATTACCGCTTTTCGGGAAGTATCCAATCCGAATGCCGGAAAAAATGCCATTCTTCCTGAGCCAGGTCGGCGGAAGGGTCAATATACCTGCTGTACCCCCGGAAGTTGAGCTCCACCCAGATGTCGGCAAAAACGGCCGCCTCCCAGCCTTTATCCCGGTAGTGATCCCTCAGGTGGTGGGCAAACTGCAGGATCATATCAGGATGGGCATAGAGTTTATAACACTGTTCCTCATTCAGCCAGTCCGCCGGGTCGGCCACTGCTTTTTCCCCCGTTGCCTTATTCCGCACGGTGAAAGTGCCATAGCCCTGTTTGGAACGCAGCATCATGCGCCAGGAATAACGATGCCCCTCTTCCGTCCAGGCAACATCTCCGGGGAAGAGGTGGTGTCGTAAGGGCGCCAGCAGGTGAAAAAATACAAAGAGCAGCATGCCGGCAACGATGGGTGCGCGCCAGCGGGCAGCGTACTGCCATAGCGGCGCGCAGGCGCGGCAGGCTGCAGCGGTGCGCTCCTCCAACCGCCGCCTTATTCTTTGCAAAAAAGGAAGCCTGCCTTTAATCCTTTCGCAGATGTGCAACGGAAAATCCGGAGGAAAATACAAGGCCGTCAACGCAAGAGAAAGGAAAGGGAAGATGCCGATATTAAATGTCAGGCAGTTCATCAGATGGAAAAAGAGGACGGCCGCAAAGGCCCAGGGGCGGGTTTGGCGGACGATGAGGAAGAAGACTACCGTCAAATCCAGCGCCAGGCCGCCGTAGGCCATAAAAAAGGCCGCCCACTCCTGCTCCAGTACCGGCCCCAGAACGGGCATGTTGCCGCGTTGTTCCAGCCATTGTTTTAAAGGGATGGCCCGGAGCCAGTCGGCATTCAGTTTGGCAATGCCCCCGTAGAAGTACGCCGCCCCCATCAGGAACTGCAGAAGGAAGAGGCTCCAGTAGGGCGCTGTGTCTGACCGAAGGGATGGCCTTTTCAGCACATCCGCTGAAAACTGCCGGTGAGCGGGTATAAAGAACATGGCAAAACTGATCCAGCAGAACAGGTAGCCATGGTTGAGGTAGTGGGCTTTCTCCAGCAGGAAAATATAGGTAAACCCCAGCGCAAAGAGCAGGGTGCTGGCGCGATACCACCTGCCCAGCGCCACCAGCAGGGCCAGCCCACAGATTGTCAGCAGCAAGGCCGACATGAAGGGTTCCGGCAGGGGCTGTACCCACCCGAAACCGTAATAGTGAAAGCGGAAGCGCTCCGGCGCAAAATCGCCTTCCATGAGATGGTAGTATATAAAGGTATTCAAAACATCGGCAAAGCCCAGGATGCCGAAGGCAATGCGGAAGAAAACGAGGGAAGAAATATCTACAGCTTGGAACAGGCGCTGGACCATGAGGTTGCATTGATCATTTTCCCAAAGGCAGCCCATTGGGGTACGGGTTCATCAATTCTTTGCCTCAGAAACAGCTTCTTCAGGTTCTGTTTATTTTAATGCGCTTGCGCTTGCGCTTCTTCTTCTCGGGCCTTTCCGGCGGCGGAGCGAGAGCCTCCATGTCTTCCCTGATCTTGTTGGCAATGGCCTGGGCCAGCCGCACCGGGACGGCGTTGCCGATCATTTTGTAGGCGGCCGCCAGGTTCTTGTAATAGAAGATAAAATCATCGGGGAAAGCCTGTATGCGGGCGCATTCCCGCACGCTGAGGCGGCGGTAGAGGTGTTCCTTGCCGGGCACGAATTGTTTTCGGTCCGTATCCACCGTTTCCATTTTCGGGGCCTGCGGGTGGAGCGGCGCATGCCTGCCTCCTGCCTGGATGGTGTAGGAGAGCTCATCCCAGCCGCGAACGCGGTTCCTGGACATGTACATGCTGGAAAAATCGCCGATGAAGTATTCGTGGTTGGGCGCCGGGCACTGCCCGTTCGTGTAGTTGCCCTTTTTTGCCGGTATGGCGCTGCCGGCCAGGTCGCCGATGGCAGAACGCAGGGTGAGTTTCATGCTGAGGGGCGGCGGAAATTCGAAGCGCTTACCCAGGTCGCGGCGATAGCCGACGAAGAACACCCGCTCGCGGTCCTGAGCCACGAGGTAGTCGGAAGCGTTGAGGAGCTGGAAAGAAAGCTCATAGCCGGCCTCTTTAAACAGTTTTTTAATACTGCTGAGCGCCTTTTCATTGCGGGGCAACAGCATGCCCGCGACATTCTCCGCCAGAAAGAATTTGGGCTGCTTGGCTTCGAGAATGCGGATAAAATCGAAAAACAGCTGCCCCCTTTTATCATCTATGCCCCGGAGCTTGCCCGCCGCGCTCCAGCTTTGGCAGGGCGGCCCCCCGATCATGCCGTCCACATCCGGAATGTCCGAAGGGTCAATGTCAGTTATGCTGCGCCGGTCCAGGATGGTATCAGGATGGTTCTTTTCATAGGTCTCCCACACGTCGCTGTCGTACTCATTGGCCCAGACGACGTCGAAGCCCGCGCGGGAGAAACCGAGGTCAAGCCCTCCGGCTCCGGCAAAAAAAGAAGCCACCTTCATAAGCTAATCTTTAACAAAGCCTGATTGGAAGATATAATAAAATCAAGCAACCGTAATATGCACAAAAATAATGGAAATGGCCGAGCTGTTCGAAAAATTTTTCACTCCTCCTTTCCTTTGTTTTTACCCGCCTGCTGCTTTGCAGCGGCTTTTTGGGGTTCAAAACGACACGTTATGTTTTGAAAGTTAAAAACAATTTGTTGATTTTGTGTGTAAAAATTTCTATTTTTGTAGGCCTGAAAACCCGTTTGCCAACAGGGATGTGGAAAAAATGCAAGGCCATCATAGTTCCTTTTCCTGCTTTTTGTTGGAAATTACGGCCTGCTCGCGGTTTTACCGGAAACAACCGCCAGTTTTTTCAGTACAACAAAATAAGCCGCAATTTGCTGGCCCTTATGCCAGTTTATTGTTCCGGCACGTTTGGACGTAGTACAAATACACAAAGGCATACATGTCACAAGTAACTTATACCGAAGAAAATATCCGGTCTCTGGACTGGAAGGAACACATCCGGATGCGTCCGGGTATGTACATCGGCAAACTGGGCGACGGCTCCGCGCCCGACGACGGCATCTACATCCTGCTCAAGGAGGTGATCGACAACTCCATTGACGAATACTTCATGGGGCACGGTAAAAATATCGATATCTCGGTAGATGACGGTACCGTATCCATACGCGACTATGGCCGCGGCATCCCCCTGGGCAAAGTGGTGGACTGCGTGTCCAGGATCAACACCGGCGGGAAGTACGACTCCAAAGCTTTCAAAAAATCCGTGGGACTCAACGGCGTGGGAACCAAAGCCGTCAATGCTTTGTCGGAATACTTCAAAGTACAATCCGTACGGGAAGGTAAGGCCAAAATGGCCGAATTCGAACGCGGAGAAATAACCCGCGACCACAAAGTGCAGAAATCCGACGAGCCCGACGGCACCCTGGTGGTCTTCCGGCCGGATACCGAGATTTTCAAGAAGTACCGCTTCCGCTCCGATTACCTGGAAAGCCAGCTGTGGAATTACGCCTACCTGAATGCGGGCCTGCGGATCATTATCAACGGCAAAACCCTGGTCTCCAAAAATGGCCTGCTCGACCTGCTGGAGCGAAAGGCCAGCAATGAAAACCTGCGCTACCCCATCATCCACATGAAAGGGGAAGACATGGAAGTCGCCCTTTCCCACGGCAACCACTACGGAGAGCAGTACCACTCCTTCGTCAACGGCCAGAACACTACCCAGGGCGGCACTCACCTCAA
>CAZAXA010000023.1:0-23576 GCA_964488965.1 uncultured Phaeodactylibacter sp.
TTACGTTGGCCTGGGAGAGGGGCTTGGCGTTGACAATAAGTTCTATAAATACATTCCCGGTATAGGGTGGGATGGCGCCACAATTGATCTTCCCGCTGCTCCCCGCAGTGGCGCGGTAGCATTTAACACCGGCTCTGAGGTTGCTTACGTCGGTTTGGGAAATACGGCTGATTCTGTTTTTTATGAGTACACTTCCGGCTCGGGGTGGACAGGGGAAATCAAATTTCCCGGCGGGGCTCGCAACGGCGCAGTAACCCTGAGCGTAGGAGGCACGCCTTTTGTCGCCTTGGGGGAAAGCGCATCCGGCTATCCACCTGATCTGTGGAAATTGAAAATGAATGGCGGCAATTATGAATGGGAACGCGTTGATGAACTTTTTCCGGTATTTGGAAATCTGGAGGGCGGCAGGGCTTTTGCCGCAGGGTTTGGAATTAATATAACCACAATATCGCCCCCTCGTTTTTACGGGTATATCGGAACAGGTGAAAATAACGGTAATCCTTTTGCGAGTTTCTACCGATTCGAGGCAGAACCAGAATAATACTTCCAAAAACTCATGAAATGAAACAATGGTTATTCTTCCTGCTTTTCCTGCTGATTGGGTTTCCGGCCAGGATTTGCGCCCAGCTCCAGCCCGTAGCGTCCAGCATTCATACCATCACTGCCCGGATCAACCTGGTGGAGAACCAATTGGAAAGGGCCGGCGGCACCCTGGCCCTCCTGGAAGGGGGAGAAGCCTTTGAAACCGATATGTTATTGGACAGCCTGGCCATCCGTTCCGGCGAACTGGCCGTGTTCTACCACCTGCCCGTCAGGGATTTCCCCAGGCGGTGGTTCGACAAGGCCGGTGAGAAGCTGGCCTTTGCCTATGATATCGGCCTTGTCCTGGAACTGAACGGCGAAGCACTCGTGCCAGAGCCGCCCTGCCTGATCGGTGATATTGGCGAAGGGATAATGCTCCGTGAGGGAACCAATACCTTCCGCATAACCTGGGCCCGCCTGCTGCCGGATTATATCAACCTGGAAGGGAACCTGAAGGTGAGCCTGCAGGTGGAAGAAAAAAGCAACCTCCTCAACCTGCGGGGCATCAACTGCGGGAATGCCCCTGCTTTCAGTTTTGACCAGCGTTTGCCGTACTTCCTCGCCGGAGGCGTCGGAGCGGGGCTTGTCCTGGCCGGCGTACTGGAGGAGGCTCATTCCAGGGATATTTACAACAATGATTATGAGAATGCTGAAAACTACAGGCAGTCGCTGGGGCTTTACAATAAAGCCAATGACAAACACCACAACTTCCTCATTTTTACCACGGCCGGCGCGGCGATCCTGCTGACAGATGCCGTGCTCTACTACCGCCGAACCAGGAACTACAGAAATGATAAAAGGATATTCCGGCAGTTTTGCCCGGAGGAGAACCTTGCCGTCAGGCCTGTCCTGCAACTGCCTGCGGGGCAGTATGGCAGCGGGCAGTTGGGTTTACATCTGGCCTATACTTTTTAGAATAAACAGCTAACCAAGGTAAAAAGCAGTGAATTATGAAATCCCATGTTGTCTTATGGCTCCCTCTGCTCTTTCTGAGCACTATGCTGGCCGGGCAGGGCGATTGTTTTCAATTTTTCTTCTCCGGGGGGCGGAAAGCCTTCGATTCGCCTGACCTGGAGCTATGGGACGATGCGGAACTGTACTTCAACGCCGCGTATTACTGCCTGGAAAATGACGAAGCTCAGAAAAACCTGGCGCTGGAATGGAAAGAAAAGGCGAGGCGGAAGTATATCGACGCCATTATTGAGGCACGGGATTCTGTAGCGGGCGCCAACGTGATGATCGAAAAGCAGGCCCGCATCAGCAGGGCCCTGAGCCAGGCCTTCCTGGCGCAGGAGGAAGTGGCCAAAGACAGCCTGGACACTGCCATCGGGCTGGCCTATGAGGCTTATCAAACCGCCGGGGAAAACCCTAACTCATCCTTTAACCCTCTGATCCGGAAATCTTTCGGGAACACCATCTACGCCCTTGGCCGCATCCGCATTCAGGGGCAGAGCGGCCCCATTCGGGAGGCCTTCTTTTCTCCGGATGGATCGATGGCCCTGGTTCGCTCGCAGGATGCAACGGCCGGAATATGGGACGCCAACACGGGCCGGGCCCTGTCTACCCTGTCGCCGGAGGGCGGCTTCCTCCACGCTATGGCCTGTTCTCCGACGGCAGCCGCATCCTCACCGCTACGGCCGATGGCCTGCCCTGCCTCTGGTCCCCCGACGGGCAGCTCCTGAGGGAAATGCACGGCCATACCGATGAGGTGCTGGCCGTGGCCTTCGCTGAAGATGGCCGTATGCTAACGGCCTCCCGCGATGGCGCCGCCCGCCTGTGGGATGCGGCCGGCCAACTCATCAAAACTTTGGACGGCCACGACGGGCCGGTGCTGGACGCCGCCTTCGCCAGGCAGGGCGGCAAGATGCTGACGGCCACCGCTCAGGAGGTTAAGATTTGGAATGCCGACGGCAGCCCCTTTGCTACGCTTCGGGGCCACCGCTCCTATATCTACAGCGCCCGCTTCTCCCCGGACGGCACGAAAGTAATAACCCCCTCGGCCGACAGCACTGCCATCGTCTGGGCAATATCCGGGGAAAAGTACGCCGTTCTGTCCGGCCACGCCTGCATCGTTCACAATGCCTGGTTCTCGCCGGACGGGCAGCGCGCCCTCACCATCTCCACAGACGGCAGCGCCCGGCTGTGGGCTGTGAGCGGGGAACTCCTGGCTGTACTGCCGGCTCAGGAAGGGCGGATCACCTCCGCCGTTTTTTCGCCGGACGGTCAAAGGGTGGTGGTGGCCTCCCAAAATGAAGTGGTCCGCCTGTGGGATGTTCAGGATACGGAAGCCGTATCTTTCATCGATCTGGTTGGGCATGCGGATGAAGTCCTGCAGGCCGCCTTCAGCCCGGATGGCAACAGCATCCTGACCGCTTCCCTCGACGGGACGGCCGCCCTGTGGGATTTGGCCGGCAACATCACCATGAACATCGAAGGCTTCGACGCCCCGGTGCTGTCGGTGGCCTTCTCGCCGGATGGGCGCCGCCTGCTGGCCGCCTCGGCGGATGGTACGGCCGTGATCTGCGAAGAGCCGGAGCAGGCTTTCCTGCGCCTGCAGCAGGATCCGCCGCGGCTGACGGAGGAACAGTGGAAACGGTTCGAACTGTAGGCAGGGCCTGGGCCGGATTTGCCCTGTGAAGCAGCTTGCCGGTTACAAGGCAATGGGTTTTTATACATGACTTTTCCAGCCTCTTCGATCTTCAACCGATAGCATATGTACACAGAATAACGTAACTTAGGCGCGGAAAGGCCCCGATGGCTCCTTCGAAGGTTTTCTTTGCGCCCTGGTGTCCCGTCTCTGCGAGCCGGGCAAACTTTGTGGCAAAAAAAATCGCCGGAAGGCAGGCTTCCCAAAATAGTTACAAAATATCTCTCTTTGACACCTGTCGGCCGACAGGTGTCAAAGAATCAAAAACATGAAAGTGAAAAACGCAACCGCCATCCTGCTTCTTGCAGCCACAACAACAAGCTGTGGCCCGGCAGCTTCTACCAATGGCGATAAAGACAAAACAACAGATACTTCCCAGCAAAATGAAATGATCATGAGCGATACGACACCAAAAGTAACAGGCATCGGCGGTATATTCTTCCGCTCGAAGAACCCCAGAGAGATCACGGAATGGTACGGCAGGCACCTGGGGCTGGCGATAGACGATTACGGGTCGCCCTTCGAATTCAGGAACGCCAACGACCCGGAGCAGATCAATTACCTCAGGTGGAGCCCCTTCAGCGAAGGGACGGAATATTTCAAGCCTTCAGAAAAAGAGTTCATGATCAATTACAGGGTGCAGAACATAGAAGGGCTGGTCCGGAAATTAAGGGAAAACGGCGTGACGATAGTCGACGAGATCGAAACTTTCGAATACGGAAAGTTCGTCCACATCATGGATCCGGAAGGGAATAAGATCGAACTGTGGGAGCCCGTTGACAGCGTATTTACACAGATGGGAGGCCCTACGACCAAGTAAATTAACCTCCTTTAACACTCCTTTCAACTTTTTAACTTCCCGCCCCGCCCGCTTTAACTTCTCCTTAGTTTCCCGGCAGGGCAGGAGCCTGTAATTTAGTGGCATGGAACCCGTAAAAACGAAAACCATGGCCACCAAAAGAAGCAATCTGCCGGCTGCTGCAGCGATGATGCTGCTCTTTGTTTTCTCTTCCTGCACTTCTCCGCAGAAGCTCGTGGAGTCCGGCGACTACGACCAGGCGATCATCATGGCGGCCAAGCGCCTGTCAGGAAAAAAATATAAGAAAGACAAGTACGTCCTTGCCCTGGAAGAAGCCTTCGACAAGGCCACCAAACGCGATATGCGCCTGGCCGAGCGGCTGAAGCGCGAAGGGCGGCCCGAAAACTGGGCGGAGATCAACGACGCCTACCGCCGCATCCGCAGCCGGCAGGAGCGCATAGCGCCGCTGCTGCCGCTTATCTCCAAAGAGGGCATCCGGGCGAATTTCCAGTTCGTAAAGGTGGATGAACTGGAATACGAGAGCCGCCAAAAGGCCGCCGGCTACCTCTATGCCCAGGCGCAGGAACTGCTGGAAGACGCCCGCCGGGGCGATAAGCTGGCCGCCCGCCGCGCCTACGGCGAACTCGATAAGATCGGGCAGTACTTCCGGGATTACAAGGACAAGGAAAGCCTGAAAAAGGCCGCCCGCGACCTGGGTACCACTCATATTCTGGTCAGGCTGGAAAACCGCTCCCGCTCCATCCTGCCCGCCGCGCTGGAACAGGAAGTCCGCCGGATCGGCTTGAACGGCCTCAACAGCTTCTGGCAGGCCTACTACACGGAACAGGCGCGGGGGGTGGATTTCGACTACGAGGTGGTGATGAAGATCACTGCCCTGGAAGTGGGCCCCGAAGTGGTTAAGGAACGCGAATTTGAGGAAGTCAAAGAGATCGAAGACGGGTTTGATTATGTGCTGGACAGCCGTGGCAACGTCATGAAGGATTCTCTGGGCAATGACATCAAAGTGCCGAAAAAAGTGCTGATTCGCGCCCGCGTTTTTGAGACTTACCAGGCCAAGGCGGCTTCCATCAACGGCCGGCTGGAGTTTATCGACAGCCGTACCCGCAACCTCATCGACAGCAAGCCCCTGGCCGCCGATGCCGTTTTTGAAAACTACGCCTCCACCTTCCGGGGCGATAAGCGGGCCCTGAGCAAAGAGGCCTGCCGCTACCTCGGCAACAGCCCGCAGCCTTTCCCTGCTGATGAAGCCTTGTTGCTGACAGCCATGGAGCAGCTCAGGCCGGTGATCAAAAGCCGGATCGCAGAGACGAGGAAGCTGATCTAGAACTTGATGGTAAAGCTCAGGTTCAGCGTCCGCCCCAGCAATTTTACCTCATTGCCCAGGACGATATTCTGCGGCATGTGCATTCCCGTTTCGGAAGGAGAAAGGGAGTAGATGTATTGCCGGTATTTGATATTGTCGTGGTCGAACAGGTTGAACACGGACAGGCCCGCCCGGGCGCGCAGGCCGGAGATGGGAAAATTGTAGCCCGCCTCCACATCGGCGCGGTGGTAATCGGGCAGGTAGGTGATGAAGTCTTCGATCATGATCTCCCGGCGGTCCCGCTGCCGCTGCAGGCGCGCCAGGTCGGTGAAGGGATGGCCGCTGGCGAAGATGTAAGTGGCGGAGAAATCCCAGCGGCCCAGCCGCACCATGTTGGCCCACTTCAGCTGGTGGCGGCGGTCGTCCTGTGCCGGGAACGGCTGGTTGCGGTTGATCTGCGGGTAATTTTGCGTCGTTTTGCTGAGCGTGTAGGCCAGCCAGCCGGAATAGGGGCCCCAGTCTTTCTTCAGCAGGATGTCGATACCCTGCGATTGCCCTTCGCCCCGGAACAGGCGGTAGTCGAGTTCCTGGGAAGGCGTCATGCCGCCAATGACAAAGCCGGGCGACAGCAGGGCATAGGCCACTACCCCTTCCGTTTGTTTGATATAAGCCTCCACATCCAGTTCGAAGCCGTTTTTCCGCCAGTTGAACCCCAGCATGGCCTGGTTGGCGTGGGCGATGGGAAATTCCCCTTCATCGGCCAGCGCCCAGAAGTCGAAGGAGCGCCCGAAGCGGTCTTCATAGTTGATCTCCCTCAGAAACTGGTTGTAGCGGCTCAGGGCGCCCTTGAGTTCCCAGGTTTCATCGATCTGATAATTCAGCTGCAGGCGGGGAGACAGGTACACTTTCCCGTCCGGCTGGTAGTAGGCGCCGCGCAGGCCCAGGGTGCTGGACAGGCGGCCGGGCCCCTGTCGCCGGTGTTCCAGGAAGAGGGCGTGCTGATCGGCAGACTGCCGCCCGGCCAGCAGTTCGGCCCGTTCGATGTCGAGATTGAAGGCCACTTCATTCCTCAGGAAGTTGTATCCTCCCACCAGCGCGCTTTGATCCGGGAGGCGCCATTCGTTTTTCCAGTTGAACTCCATACCTTCTACCCGGTTGGACTGTCCGTTGGACAAGGTGATGAGGGAGTCGTTCTGTACGGGGCGGGTGATGGAGGTGCCGGTGGCGCCTGCCGTCCGGAAGGAGGAGTAGCCAAGCCGGAGATGCGATTGCCAGCCCGGCGTCCATTGCTGCCGCCCCTGCAGGCCGAATCCGGTATTGGCCCAGTCGGCCGATTCATTATAATTCTCGCGGGTAGCGACCACCCGGCCCTGGAACCGCCGCGTGTATTCCTGCTGATATTGGTAGGCAAAATCGTCGTAGCTGTGGAAATAACCGGCGGCCCAGCTGCTTTTGCCCGATGGCCTCCATTCCCAGCGGGCGTAAGTATCGTAGAAGTAGAAATCCGGCTCTGCCGTAATGACGCTGGAAGCAGGCAGGTTGGCCCCTGTGCCCAGTATGCGGGCGGGCAGGGTGTTTTCCTCGCGCACGAGGCCGTACAGTTTGGTGTCGGCCACATCCTGGCCGGTGATCCTGCCGCTGAGAGACAGGCTCATGTTGGTGGCGAGGGGGATGGCCAGGTAGGCGTTGGCCATGAGCAGGTTGAGCTCGGCTGTGCCCTGCAGGCCTTTGCTTTCCGGCCGTTTGGAGGCCATTTCTATGATGCCCGACGTCCGGCCGCCGTATTCTGCGGGGAAAGCATTCTTGTACAATTTGACCTCGTCGACCAGCTCGGGGTTGATGGCGCTGAAAACGCCAAAGAAATGGCTGATGCTGTAGAGGGTGATGCCGTCCAGCAGGATCATATTCTCATCGCCGTCGCCGCCGCGGATTTTCAGGCCGGCGGAGAGGTCGTCATGGGCGTTGATGCCCGGCAGCAGCTGCAACTGCCGGAAGAGGTCGTCGCCGCCCGGGAAGGCCGGCAGGCGGCTGAGCTGTGTGGCGTCCAGGCTGAGGCTTCGGGCTTCCCTGTGGGTGGAAATAAGGGCGGGGCGGCCGGAGACGGTCACCGGTTCGATCTCCTGGATGCTGGGCGTCAGCCGCAGTTGCCGATGTTGCCCTTTCTGCGTAGGTTCGACGGCAATGGAAAGCGGATGATAGCCGACATAGCGCACCTGCACCCGGGCCGTTTTGGGGGCGTCGGAAAGGGGAAGTTCGAACCGGCCGTTCGCATCGGCTTCAGCGCCGGTATGGGAGCCTTCCAGGAAGGCCGTGGCGTAGGGCAGGGGAGCGCCGCTCCAGGCATCGACGGCCTGCCCGCGGAAGGACAGGAGGTTGCCGCCGCTGTTGTCGCCGCCTTTGGGCCTGATCAGCACTTCCCGGCCGGGAAGCAGTTGGAAGTCCAGCGCCGCCGGTTCCAGCAACGACCGAAGGGCTTCCTCCAGGGGAAGCCCGTAAATGGATTGGTTGACGGTGATATTGGAAAGAATATCGCTATCGTAGGCAATCTGCAGTTGGTAGTGTTTTTCCAGTTGTTCCATAGCTTCCGCCAGGGAGACATTGCGGAATTGCTCCCGGACGACAATAGCGCCTTCCTGCGACAGGCCGGCCACGTATCCTCCCCAACAAAACAAAATCAGCAATGACGTTCTCCTCATGGGTGGTGTGCTTCAGTTACCTTGGGGCCTTTCAATCTTCTTCTGCCGGGCGGATGCGCACCATTTTGCCATCCGGCTTTCCGGCTTCCAGTTTCATCGGCCAGCAGACCCGGTAAAGGGCGCTGTCCAGGTTGCCGCGCTCAAAGAAACCGGTATAGGCGCGGCTGAGGATACTGTCGGGGGCGTCGATGCGGATGTCGAACTGCCGTTCCATCTCTGAGAAAACCTCCCGCAGCGGCGCGCTGTGGTAATCAAAACGGCCTCTCTGCCACCCTGGCCCGGCGCCGGCCTCGAATGTGGAGCGCCGCCAGCTTCCGTCCTGCCATTGGGCCTGCTGGCCGGCGGTGAGGATTTCTCTCTGGCCATCGGCGCTGGCCTGCACCCGGCCGGTATAACAAGAAACGTCGAAACGCCCCTCAAAGGTATTGATATTGAAACTGGTTCCCAAAACTTCGACGCTTCCCCGGAAGGTGCTGACCACAAACCGCTTTCCCTTTTTCACTTCAAAAAGAGCTTCCCCTTCCAGGCTGGCCTCCCGGGTTTCTTCCCAACTGCCTTTATTATAACGAATGGTAGTGCCGGCATTGAGATGAACGACAGACCCGTCGGGCAGGACGTGCCGGGCGGCCTCCCCGTAAGCTGTTGCCACTTCGGCCATACCGCCGTCCGGCCGCAGGAAGAAGAAGGCCAGCAATGCGGCAAGGGCGGCGGCAGCGGCATAACCCATCCAGTGCGCCACCCGCAGGCGGGGCCGGGCGGCCGCTTCTGTAGTGGCGGCGTCAACCTTCGCCCAGACCTCGTTCAGCCGTTCATCGCCGGCCGGAGCTTCCCTGAAAACTATGGCCCGGACGAGCCGGCGGGCCTGCTCCGCTTCCCCCTGCTTTTCGGGGTGGCTGGCCAGCCAGGCTTCCCATGCCCGTCCGTAACGGGCATCGCCCTCCTTCACCCAGCGGATGAAGGCCTCATCCTGGGCAAATTCCAAAGCATCATATGTCAGGTATTTATCGTTCATTGTCGTTGTTGCCGGGCTTTGGGGTGTGTCACTGTTAAAGGCGGGCCGTAAAGCTTAAATTTCTCGCCTTATCATAATTATAGAGCATACATCGCTTGCTTTGTACTCAATTTATTCCAAAAAAATTCCACAGCGCCAGCCACCAGCTGCTGATCAGCAGTTTTTTCAGGCGGCTGACCGCCGAATGTACCAGGTTGCGCACCGACTGGTAGTTGATGTCCATGGCCTGGCCGATGTTCTCGTAATCCATACCCAACTGGTATTTCAGATAGATGGCCTCTTTTTGCCGGGCGCTGAGCTGCCGGAGCGCTTCCAGGAGTTTGAGGTGTTGTTCGTGTGAAAATTAACGGGCGGCGAGCTGTTCGTCGATGGCCAGATCACAGTCGAACTGGTGTTCTTCCGGTTCTTCGGAAGTTTCGCGTTTTTGCTGCCGGCCCAGCTGGCGGATCACCCGCCGCCGCATGGCCACCAGCAGGTAGCTCTTCACCGAAGATACCTCGCCGAGTTGTTCCCGCGCCTGCCACAGGCCTACGAACAGGTCCTGCAGGCAGTCCTCCACCAACTGCCGGTCGGCGGAGAACTTACCCCCGTACTGCAGCAATACCGGCGCGTAGGCCCGGTAGAGCGCTTCGAGGGCGGCCTTACGGCCCTGCCGCAATTGTGACCAGAGTAGTGTTTCCGACATGGCTGGCGGGTTGTGTCCGGGCAAAATTAAAAAAATAAAATTTTCATTTTGTTTTTGAGTACAAATGGCCGGCCCTCTGCTCCTGATAGTGTATATTGAATTGCTCAACTTAAAAAACGAAAGAAAAATGTTAAAGCAATCTATGAAATGGAGTTGGATCCTGATCCTGGCCGTGGCCGCCTTTACCACAGCCTGTGATAAGGAACAAACGGACAGCCTCACCGATAACCAGTCGATTGACACGCGCACCGTTTCGAATGTTGAACTGGTTACCATGGAGGTGGACGGGATGGAGCACGGCCCGCGTTGCTTCACCCTCAAGTTCCCGGTCACCGTTCTTTACCCCAATGGCGATACAGAAGTGGCGGCTGATGCCGAAGCCCTGCGCGGCCTGTTCCGCACCTGGAGGGAGGAGAACCCCAATGCGATGGACCGCCCCACCCTGCAATTTCCTTATACGGTGGTCATGAACGATGACGGCACGGAAGTGGTGATCAACAGCCGCGAAGACCTGCTGGCCGTGCTGGCCGATTGCCGCGCCAACGGCCCCGGCCATGGCCCAGGGCACGGCCCCGGACACGGCCCCGGCCATTTTGGCCCCGGCTTTGGGTTCGACAGCCCCTGCTTCAGCCTGCAATATCCGGTGACGGTAAACCTGCCGGGCTCCGACCCGGAACAGATGGAGGTCTTCAGTGAAGACGAACTGCGCGCCGCCATCCAGGCCTGGCGCGAGGCCAACCCCCGCCCTGCCGGTGAGCGCCCTACCCTGGTAATGCCTTACACGGTGATCTTCGATGACGGTTCCACGCTGACTATTGAAGTGCCGGCTGACCTGCGGACTTTGCGCGAGGCCTGCCAGGCCTTCAGCCCGGGCCCCGGGCACGGTCCTGGCCATGATCCCGGCCACGGCCCTGGTTTTGACGGCCCCGGGCCGCTCTGCTTCCGCTTTGTATTCCCGCTGGTGGTCGTCCTGCCCAATGGCGAGCAGATAAGGGCCAACAGCCGCCAGGCCCTGGCGCGCATCCACCGGGCATGGAGAGAAAGAAACCCCGGCTCGGATGAACATCCCACCCTGGGCTTCCCCTTCAGCGTGATCCTGGAAGACGGTACCCAGCAAGTGATCGACGACCAGGCAGAGTTTGACGCCCTGCTCGAATCCTGCGGCGGTTAGAAGCTGAGCCATCCGGCTTTTGGAACGCGGATGACGCAGGTTTGACGGATTTTCACGCTTTGCCTCCGACGGGTATAATCCGTGGAGATCCGCCCGGTCAGTGTCATCCGCGTTCCATTTCTACACTTCAAATTTGCCTCAAAATCCTTTTCTACCTTTGTGGCTGTTATGAAGCTACTGATCGTAGAAGACGAAAAGGCCCTGTCAGACAATATCCGGGCTTACCTTTCCCGGGGCGATATGGTCTGTGAAACGGCCTATAATTTTGAGGAAGCCCAGGACAAGCTCCTGTCCTTCGGCTACGACATCGTCCTGCTCGATATTATGCTCCCCGACGGCAATGGCCTGAACCTGCTGCGCCTGCTTAAACGCCTGCATCCCGAGACGGGCGTACTCATCATTTCCGCCAAGAATGCCCTGGATGACAAAGTGCAGGGGCTGGAACTGGGCGCCGACGATTACCTGACCAAGCCTTTCCACCTTCCCGAGCTGAATGCCCGCCTCAACGCCATCTTCCGCCGCCGCAAATTCCAGGGGCATAAGGTGCTCGAATTTCAGGAAATACTGGTCAACACCGATACGCATGACGTACTTGTGAACGACACGGCGCTGGTGCTGACCCTCAAGGAGTATGAACTGCTGCTGTTCTTCATCACCAACAAAAACAGGGTGCTGACCAAGCAGGCCATCGCCGAGCACCTCTGGGGCGATAATGTGGACCTGCTGGACTCTTTCGACTTCGTCTACCAGCACATCAAGAACCTGCGGAAGAAAATCTCTGCTGAAGGAGGAGCGGATTACATCAAGACCATCTACGGCCTGGGCTATAAGTTCAGTGCAGACTAATGACGCGTATGAACCTGATCACCAAAACAACGCTTTTCTACCTGCTGGTCGCCATGCTGGTCTTCGGCGCCGGAGGAGTGCTGACTTTCTACCTGGTGCAAAAGGAAGTGCAGATAGAAACGGATTTTGCCCTGCGGGATAACCTCAACGAGATCACAGAAGAAGTCGCCGATGGCGTCCCTCTGAACTTCCTGAAACGGGGCAAGGTGGATATCACCGACCTGGGTACGGCCCCCAGGGATACCTTCTATACCTTCTCCGACACCCTGGCCCCGCATCCTTACCTCGAAGGGCAGATGGAGCCCTACCGCAAGGTCACTGCGGTGAGGGAAGTCAAGGGCCGGTATTACCGCGTCAGCATTTCCGATGTGCTCATCGAAACGGACGATATCTACGATGTGGTGGTAGACATCATGCTGCGCCTCTTCATCATCCTCAGCGCCGCCATGCTTTTCTTCAGCTTTTTGATCACGGGATGGCTGTTTCGCCCTTTCCAGAAGACCCTGGAGCGCATCCGGTCTTTCAACCTCAGGGAGCACGAAGTGCTGGACCTGCCCCGGACGTCGACCAGGGAGTTCCGCCAGCTCAATGCCTTTGTCGCCCAGATGGCCCACAAAGCGCGGCGCGACTACCTGGCGGTTAAGGAATTCTCGGAAAATGCTTCGCACGAGATACAAACGCCCCTGGCCATCGCCCGCGGCAAACTCGAACTGCTGCTGGAAACCCCGGGCCTTACCGACGAGCAACTGGAGCTGGTACAGTCCGCCCAGCAGAACATCGACAAATTATCGAAACTCGGCAACGCCCTGCTGCTGCTGACCCGCATCGAAAACAAGGAGTTTGCCAACAATCAGGAACCTGTCAATCTTTCCGGGATCACCCGGCACTGCCTGGACAACTTCACCGAACTGGCCGGCCTTAAAGGCTTGACGCTGAACAGCCACATCGAACCCAAAGTATTGGCCGTTATCGACCCCACCCTGGCGGATATCCTGGTGGCCAACCTGGTCAAGAACGCCATCCGGCACAATATTCCCGGAGGATGGGTGGACGTCAAACTGGATGCAGGACAATTGCTGGTCCGCAATACCGGCCCCGCCCCCCGCGTACCTTCCGAACAACTCTTCGAACGCTTCCAGAAAAGCCGGCACGCCGACGGCTCCCTGGGCCTGGGGCTGGCCATCGTTAAAAAGATCACCGAAGTCAATAATTTCCAGGTGTCGCACCGCTTCTCGGAGGGCGTTCACGAAGTGGCCGTCCGCCTGGCTGATCCGAAGGTGGGTTAAAATGGTGTTTGAACATCAAATCTTAAAGAATTGTTAAAAAACCGAACTTCAGAATTGCTTCAAATTTCCTATAAATTATCCTTAGGATTGGCGCATACCTTTGCATCGTCAAAAAGCGGCGAACATTACCGGCTTCTTCCTGTTGTGTACTCCAAAATATTGCGGGTTCAAAACATAAAAGAAAAGAGACGACGATGAAAAATTACCTGACTTTACTATTTAGCGCTCTGCTGTTATTGGCAGCGCCGTTATGGCTCACTGCCCAGCCCGACCCGGACAAGCCTGCCAAAGGGCTGGTCAAGGGGGTGGTTGTCGATGAAACCACTGACCTTCCGCTGGATTTTGCCACCGTTACCATATTTTCCGCCATTGACAGTTCAATGGTTACCGGGGGGGTGACCGATGCCAGCGGCGCCTTCCGGCTTGAGCTGAAGTTTGGAAGCTACTATGCCAATGTTGCCTTTATTTCCTTCAGAGACCTCGATATAGGCGGTATTGAGGTCAGCCGGGACAATCCCGTAGCCGACCTCGGCACCATCAGCCTTGCCCCGGGCGTCACGGTGCTGTCCGAGGTGGAAGTACGGGCGGAGAAGAGCAATATGCAGATTTCTCTGGACAAGCGCGTTTTCAATGTGGGAAAGGACCTGGCCAATATAGGCGGCTCCGCTTCGGACGTGCTCGATAACGTCCCGTCGGTAACGGTAGATGCCGAAGGGGGCGTCAGCCTTCGAGGCGCCGCCGGCGTGCGCATCCTGATCAACGGCCGCCCCAGCGGCCTGGTAGGCGTCGGCGATACCGACGGCCTGCGGCAGATTCCCGCCAACCTGATCGATCGCATCGAGGTCATCACCAACCCTTCGGCCCGTTATGAAGCGGAGGGTATGGCGGGCATTATCAATATCGTGCTCAAAAAAGACCGGCGGCAGGGGCTCAACGGCTCCCTGGACGTCACCACCGGCTATCCGCACAATTACGGCCTGGCCGCCAACGCCAACTACCGTGCCGGCAAGCTGAACCTGTTCGCCAACTACGGCGTCAGCTACCGCAAACGGCCGGGCGTCGGCTCCCTCTACCAGGAGGTCTACGGCCGCAGTGAGTCCGGGCCCGACACTACCTTCATCCTTCAGCAGAACCAGGACCGCGAACGAGGAGGCTGGGACAATACCCTCCGCGCCGGCGCCGAGTTCTTTTTCAATGAAAAAACTACGCTGACCGCTTCCTTCACTTATGAGGACGAAGATGGCGACAACCGCTCCGATATCGAATACCGGGATTACCTCTTCAACCTCAACCAGCTCACGGGCATCACCCGCCGCCTGGACCGGGAGAAGGAGCTGGAAAACAACCTGGAGTACGTCATGAGTTTCCGCAAGGAGTTTGAACGCGAAGGCCACCTGCTTACCGCCGACCTGCGCTACCAGGATAATGACGAGATAGAAAGGTCTACCATCACCGAATCGTATTTCACTCCCGAGTATATCCAGGCCGGCATTCCGGTGCTGGAGCAGCGCTCCGACAATGAAGAGAAGGAGCGCCTGATCCTGGGGCAAATGGACTACATCCGCCCTTTTGCAAGGGAAGGCAAGTTCGAGGCAGGCCTGCGGGCCTCCATCCGGGAGATCAATACCGATTTTCAGGTGGAGGAACTGGCCAACGGCATATGGGAGCAGCTCCCCAGTTTTACCAATGAGTTCATCTACGACGAGAATATCTATGCCGCATACGCTATCGTGGGTAATAAATTCGGGCGCTTCTCCGTGCAGTTGGGCGTGAGGGCCGAACTGACCGACGTCAATACCCGCCTCATCGAAACCGGGGAGGAGAACCCCAGGGATTACCTCAACCTTTTCCCCAGCGGCCATTTTGGTTATGAATTCGCCGGGCAGAACTCATTCCAGGTGAGCTACAGCCGCCGCATCAACCGCCCCAATTTCTGGAATCTCAACCCCTTCTTCAGCTTTAGCGACGCCCGCAACATCCGCACCGGCAACCCCAACCTGGATCCCGAATACACCCACTCTTTCGAGCTGGGCCACCTGAAATACTGGGATAAAATGTCGCTGAGTTCCTCGGTCTATTACCGCTATACTGAGGGCATCACCGAGCGCATCCGTACGCTGCAGGAAGACGGAACCACCCTTACCCGCCCGGAAAACCTCGCTACCGAGGATGCCTATGGCCTGGACGTTACTTTTTCCGCTTCCCCGGCCGACTGGTGGGACCTCGACGGCAACGTCAACTTCTACCGCTCCATCATCAACGGCAACAATATCGATACAGCCTTTACGGCGGACGCCCTGACCTGGAACGGCCGCATCACTTCAAAGATGAACCTCTGGAAGTTCCTGGATGCTCAGCTGCGTTTCAACTACCGGGCGCCGCGCAATACCACCCAGGGCCGCGACAAGTCCTTCTATTTCGTAGACCTGGCCTTCAGCAAGGATATCCTGAACAACAAAGGCACCCTCACGCTTTCTGTGAGCGACCTGTTCAACTCGCGCCGCTGGCGCTACATCTTCGAAGACGAAGCATTCTACAGCCGTGGCGACTTCCAGTGGCATCCCCGCCAGGTGACGCTTACGTTCAATTACCGCCTGAACCAGAAAAAACAACGCCAGCGCGGCGGCCGCGAGGGTTTTGAAGGAGGAGGAGACGGGGATTTCTAGCATCTGTAAGAATATTACGCCTTAGTATAATACAGGAATTTTGATTCCCCATTTCAGCCTGTTTGGCATTAATTGCTAAAAGGGCTTCAGTCTTGCCCCGGTTTCTTCCGAAGCCGGGGCTGTCTTTTTTTGCCGGCCATTGCTGGTCCAACTGTCAATGCCAGGACAAGCCGCCCGGGCGTTATTTTCCTATATTTGTATTTGCCTATCTTGGCATCCTTTAAAAATAAGTTTGTCACCTTTGAAAGAAATACGGCTGGCCTGTGCCCGGGGGCATGAATGCCTCTTCTGGGGCCGGGAAGGCCGTAGCATAAAGGCCAGCACATGAAAAAACTGCTTTCACTCATTGTCCTGCTCTTGTCTGCAATGGCTGCCCGTTCTCAGGCCGGCCTCAACCTCACCGTCATCAATTATCTTTCCAACCAACCGGTTGAGGGCGCTCAGGTATTGCTGCTCAATGAGAGCCGGGGCATAAGGGATACGGCCACTACCGACGTACGGGGAACGGCCATTTTCCGGGGCCTGCCGGAAGTGGAAGGATATCAGGTTGTCTTCGAAGGCAACAGCCAGTTTGAGGAGAGCCGAACGGAACTCTTCAGCATCCGTTCCAACCAGAATCCTTCGGTGCAGCTTAACCTGCTGGAGAAGCGGGAGGTGCAACTCGATGAAGTCGTGGTCCTCGGCGCCGGCAGCACCACCGGGATCAACCGCACCGACGCTGAGGTGGCCTTTGAGCTCAGGCAGAAAGAGATCGAAGCCATCCCGATCGAAGGCCGGGACATCACCCGGGTGCTGTACCGCCTGCCCAACGTATCGCAGGCCACCGGCTTCTACCCGGAAGCGCCCAATGTCTCCATCAACGGCGCCAATTCGCTGTTCACCAGCTATATGATCGACGGGATGGACAACAACGAGCGCTTCCTCGGCGGGCAGAAATTCGCTATTCCGGTGGGCTTTACCCGCAACATCACGGTGCTGACCAACAACTATTCGGCGGAGTACGGCCTGACCGCCAACGGCGTGGTGAACATCACCACCCGTTCGGGCAGCAATGAATTCGGCGGGGAGGCCTTCGTCATCACCCGCCCGGGGCCGGCCATCGACGGCGCTTCGGACTTCGCCCAGCGTGACCTGTCCGGCAATGACGTCAAGGATGGCTTCCAGCGCTATCAGGCGGGCGCCGCCTTCGGCGGGGCGATCGTCAAAGACGAGACTTTCTACTATATCAATGCAGAGCACACTACCGACCTGAAGGACAATTTCCTGAGTTCGCCCCTGCTGAGCCAAAGGGAGACGGTGCGGGGCGAGAACCGCTTCACCTACCTCTCCGGCAAGCTGGACCATCAGTGGAGCCCGCGCTTCCGCTCCAGCCTGCGGGCCAACCTGGGCCTGGTGAGTATCGAGCGGCAGGGCGGCGGCCTGGAAGGCGGCGCCACCTTCCCTTCTGCCGGCAGCGTGCAGGACCGCAACTCCCTGCTGGCGGCTTTAAAAAACAGCTACGCCGGCAGCAACTTCAGCGCGCAAACCAACCTGCAGTACAGCCGTTTCCGCTGGAACTACGGCCGCCCGCTGAACGGAGAGGGCCCGCAGGTTACCGTCCTGGATCCCAATGAAGAAACCATCGCCATCATCGGGCATCCCGGCTTCATCTTCGACCAGTTGGAAAATGCCCTTCAGTTCCAGCAAAAATTCAGCTATTACGCCGGCCGGCATACCGTGAAGGCAGGAGCGGCGATCATCTCGGCCGATCACGAGCTGTTCGGCGGGGGCAATGTCAACGGCAACTACCGGGTGAAGCTGACGGAAGGCCAGCTGGCGCAGCTGCGCAGCCTCGGCCGGGGCGCCGCCCTGAATGTGAATGACATCCCCGCCGATGTGGAGGTGCTGGGCTATAGCGTCGAGCTGCGCCCCGCGGCCTTCGGCGCCCGGCAGACAATCTATTCGGCTTACCTGGAAGATGAGTTCCGGGCTTCTCCCCGGCTGAACCTCACGCTGGGCCTGCGCTACGATTACGACAACCTCTCCAAAGGCGGCGCTGCTCAGGGCGACCTCAACAACATCGCCCCCCGCTTCAATTTCAACTACCAGCTGGGCCAGCGTAGCAGCCTGCGGGGCGGCTACGGGATCTTCTACGACAAGGCGCCCTACGCCATTTACAGCGACGCCCTGCAGCAGAACACCACCTCCCGGGATTATAAAAAGCAGTTGCACGAACTGGTGCGCCTGGGCGTACTGCCGGCAGATACCGATATCGAAAGGATCACCTTCGACGGCAACCTCAGCGGCTTTACCAGCGATACCGAATACCTGAAAGGGCCGTCATCTGAGGCCCTTCAGGAACAGCGGGAAGGCGTCTTCAGCAACGAGCGCCGCATTCTCAACCCCAACGGCTACGACAACCCCTATACCCATCAGTTTGCCCTTGGGTATCAGCTGCAGCTAAACGGGCAGAGCCTGTTCTACGTAGACCTGGTGCACAACCAGAGCCATAAGCTGTTCCGCCTGCGCAACCTCAATGCCGCCGAGCCTTTTCCCGTCAGCCCGGACAACATCCGCGTGCGCACTCAGGCGCAGGCCGATGCCGGCCGCCCCATACCCATCATCGACGGCAGCTATGCCCTGATCGATGGCGAAGAACGGAGGGGCGTGGCGCGCAATGTGGTCGTTTCGGAAGCCGCCGGGCGCTCCCGTTATTATGCGGCGAGCTTCAACTTCCAGAAGGGCCGCGGGGAAGATGATTATGCCTTGCGCATTAATTATACCCTTTCTTTTCTGGAGAACAATACCGAAGACATCAACTTCCGGGCGATGGACGCCAACAATTTCGGCGACGAATGGGGCCCCGGTATCAATGACCGCCGCCACATCATCAACGGTATCTTCTCCTACTATCCGGCCAAGAACTTAGCTCTTACGCTGGCAGGCCTCATACAGAGCGGGCAGCCCATCAACCGTATCCCCCTGCCGGTGGCCTACACCGTCCTGGACGCGGCCGGCAACCCCCGGCAGGAGCAACTGCTCGGCCCGGACGGCACGCCGGCCTTCGACCAGGCGGGCAACCCCATCCTGGTGGAAGTGACGGCGGCGACCACCGACCTGAACGGCGACGGCGCCTCCTTCGGCGACGCCTACGTCGGCAACAGCGACCGCTACCCCGGCGAGGGCCGCAACAGCGACCGCCTGCCCTGGTCCAACACGTTCGACCTGGGCGTCCAGTACCGCATCCCCTTCGGCAAATCGGAGCTGGAACTGCGCGCCGATGTATTCAATCACTTCAATACCCTGAACCTGAGAGTCTACAGCAACAACGCCACACAGAGCAACCAGATACAACCGGGGCCTTCCTCTTCGCCCAGCGTATTGGTGCGCAGGAATGCCAGCGCTCCGCGGCAGTTCCAGTTCAGTTTGCGGTATCTTTTTTAGGTTTGTGAACTGGAGAGCGGGCCTCCAGGCCCGCGTTGAAAATTTTTCTAAACGTGGTTTCTTTATCTCTACGCGGGACTGGAGGCCCGCGTTCCAAAACATGATAACAGTGGCCAAAAAAACAAGCTGGTTCCCCTTTCTGATCCTGGCCGCGCTGCTGGCGGCCTGCCGGGGCGGCGCCGGCACTCCCGCCGCTGAAGACGTAGCAGCGCTCAGCTGGGAAGAGGTGGAAGAACGAGCCCGCGGCGCCACCGTCAATCTGATGATGTGGGCTGGCGACCCGCTGATCAACGCCTATATGCAGAACTACGTCCACCCGGCCCTAAAGGAGCAGTATGGGATCGAGCTGGCCATCGCCGGCGGGCAGGGCAGCATCATCGTGCAGAACCTCATGGCCGAGCTGCAGGCTGGCAGGGCCGTGAGCGAGATCGACCTGATGTGGATCAACGGGGAGACCTTTTATCAGCTCCGGCAGATCGGCGCCCTGTACGGCCCGTGGACGGACAAGCTGCCCAACGGCCGGTATATCGATTTTGACAACCCCTTTATCGGCATCGACTTCCAGCAACCCGTCGATGGTTATGAATGCCCCTGGGGCAACGTGCAGATGGTGATGATCTACGATTCCCTGAAAGTGCCCGATCCGCCGCAGAACCGCGAAGAGCTGCTGGCTTTCGCACAGGCCAATCCCGGGCGTTTCACATTCAATGACCAATTTACGGGGCTGACCTTCCTCAAGGGGCTGCTCATCGACATTGCCGGCGGCCCGGCGGCCCTGGCCGGCCCCTTCGATGAGGCGAAGTACAACGCCTGCGCTCCGCAGCTGTGGGATTACATCCGGCAGTTGAAGCCTTATCTGTGGAAGGAGGGGCGAACCTTTCCGGAGGGCGTGGCGCCCATGCACCAGATGTTTGCCAACGGCGAGCTGTGGTTCACCATGAGCAACAACGACTGTGAGGTGGACAACAAGGTGCTGCAGGGCCTGTTCCCCGAAAGCGCCCGCGCTTACGTGTGGGAGGCCGGCAGCATTCAGAATTCCCATTATATGGGTATTTCCCGGAACTCGCCCAACAAAGCGGCGGCCATGGTGGTTTGTAACTTCCTGATTTCGCCCGAGGCCCAGTACAAAAAGCAGGACCCGGCAGTCTGGGGCGACGGCGCCGTGCTGGCCATGGAAAAACTGCCGGAAGAATGGCGGCAGAAATTCCGGTCCCTGCCCAACAGGCGCTACGCGCCGCCGCGGGCAGAGATACAGCCCCGGGCACTGCCGGAACTGGCGCCGGAGTATATGATCCGCCTGGCGGAGGATTTCAGGAAGGAGATCATCCGATGAGGAGAGGAGACGGCCTTGGCTTAGGGGATAAGGGCGGAAGGCTTTTACTGGTTGTCCCGAAGGGATGCCTCTCGGCATTTGTTGATCGTTGGCCTGACGAAGCAGCCCCTGAACAAACAACAAACAACGGCATCCGCTTTTTTTATACTTTTATCCCATCACCCGGTAAGGGATAACCATGCAAAAGACAAGCGCATATCTCGGCCTGGGCATTTTTCTCGCCCTCACCGCCTTCCCTCTGCTGCTGGGCATCGGCTATGCGCTGCTCTACAGCCTGGGCCTGGCGGGCATCCTCAGCGAGGGCTTTACGCTGGAGCACTGGGCGGCAGTGCTGGGTTCCGGCAGTTTCTGGGCAACGATGGCCTTCAGCGCCTATGTCGCTTTCGTGGCCATAGGGCTGGCGGTAGGGCTGGCCCTGGCAGTGGTGGTGCGGCGGCCCGAAGCCTTCTCCGGCGGGAAGCTTTCCTTTTTTATCTATATGCCACTGGGCATTCCTGCCATCGTGATGGCCTTTTTCATTTTTCAGATGCTGTCCAAAGGAGGGATGCTTTCCCGGCTGGCCTGGCAGCTTGGTATTATTGACGGGCTACAACGCTTTCCGGACTGGGTCAATGGGCAGCACGGCGTGGGGATAATGGTAGCGCATTGCTGTATGGCCCTGCCGTTCTTCATCATTTTGTACAGCAATATGTACCAGAGCGAAGGCTTGCCGGCGCTCATGCAGCAGGCGCAGGCGCTGGGGGCCACTCCCCGGCAGGCATCCCGGCGGGTGGCCATACCGATACTGCTGCGGCGGTCCTTCGCTACGATAGTCCTTTATTTCCTTTTCGTGATGAGCTCTTATGAGATTCCCCTGCTGCTGGGCAGCCAGTCCCGGCAGATGGTATCCGTGCTGGCTATACAGAAGTTGCAGCGTTTCAACCTGGGAGACATTCCTCAGGCCTATGCCATCAGCGTATTGTATTCCGTCATCGTCATCGCGCTGGTTTTCTGGCTGCCGGGGCTGGTAAAACGGCCGGAAAAGGGCTGAATGTGCTCTGTGGCAAGTATGGTTCCTGGTTCCTGGCCGGCCAGAAACCCGGATTTTTTTCATAACCTCTGGCGCCTCACAACCTGAATGCTTATGCGTATCTGGAAGTACCTCGTCATAGCAGCCATCCTTTTCCCTTTCGCCTTCCTGCTGATGTTGTCGCTGGGGCGGCGCTGGGCCTATCCGGCATTGCTGCCTGCGGAGTGGACGCTGGACAACTGGCGCCTCATCCGGGGTGCGCAGGCGGGGTTGGGAGAGAGCCTGCTGTTGTCGCTGGGCTTGTCGCTGAGCATTGCCCTGCTGGCGACGGCCGGCAGCTTTGTCGTGAGCCGGCAGGTGGCCTATCATCGCCGGCGCCGCCGCTGGCTGGCCATTGCCTATTTACCTTATGTGTTTGCGCCGGTCATCCTGGCGGCCTGCCTGCAGTACTTTTTCATCCGGGCGGGCCTTTCCGGTAAGTTATGGGGTGTGGCCCTGGCCCAGTTGTTCATCACTTTCCCTTACGGCGTCATCTTTTTTACCAGTTTCTGGACGGAGCGCACACTGGCCCTGGAGCAGTTGATCGCCACTCTGGGCGGCAATGCCTGGCAGGCCTGCCGCCGGGTGCTGATACCGGTGGCCAGGGGAATGCTGCTGGCCTGTTTTTTCCAGCTTTTCTTAATTTCCTGGTTTGAATACGGCCTGACCGCCCTCATCGGGGTAGGCAAGGTGCAGACCCTCACGCTGAAGGTCTTTCAGTATGTAAATGAAGCGAATACTTTTTTCGCAGCGCTGGCCGGCTGCCTGCTGGTATTGCCGCCATTGGCGCTGCTGTGGTTGAATAAGCGATATGTTTTTAGAAGCTATTGATATAACCAAACAGTACGGCCGGGAAAAGGTACTGGACAGGCTGTCCCTGCAACTGGCGGAGCACGAGATGCTCAGCATTCTGGGGCGTTCCGGCAGTGGTAAGACCACCCTGTTGAAGGTGCTGGCAGGCCTGGAAAGGCCGGAACAGGGCAGGGTGCTTCTCGAAGGCCGGGAGGTGAGCGCCCTGCCGCCCAACCGCCGCGATATCGTCTATCTGTATCAGGAACCCCTGCTGTTCCCTCACCTCAATGTATTTGAAAATGTAGCTTTCGGCCTGCGCCTGCGCAAGGCGCCGGAAGCACAGCTCAGGAAGCAGGTGGACGAAATGCTCGACAACCTGGAGCTGCCGGGCCAGGCCGCAAAGATGCCGCATCAGCTCTCCGGCGGGCAGCGGCAACGGGTGGCCTTTGGCAGAGCGCTTATCATCAACCCCAAGGTGCTGTTGCTGGACGAGCCCTTCGGCGCCCTCGATGCCGAGACCCGCGCCAGTATGCAGCAATTGCTGAAGCACATCGCCCGGAAGTTTGCCATTACCGCCCTTTTCGTCACCCACAGCCTCAAAGAAGCCCTGCTCATGGGCAGCCGCATCGGGATGATGCAGGCGGGAAAGCTGAAGGTGTACGACAACCGGAAGGCTTTCATCGAGGACGCGGAAACGGGGGTAAGAGCGGAGGCGGCATTCTGGAAGGAGATCATGGAATAGAAGCAGCGGAGGCTAATTATACTGCGTTATCCCTACCTTTACACTTTCGCCTGCGGGCGGGCTGCAATACGAATAACTATGCCATCCATAAACAGCCGATACCGGGAAACCCTGGATTTCCTCTACAGCCAGCTGCCGATGTTCCAGCGCATTGGGCCGGCGGCCTTTAAGAAAGACCTTACCAACATAATGGCTCTTTGCGACGCCCTGGGGCATCCGGAGCGCCAGTTCCCGAGCCTGCATATTGCCGGCACCAACGGCAAGGGGTCGACGGCGCACATGCTGGCGGCCGTCCAGCAGGCTGCCGGGCGGCGCGTCGGCCTTTATACCTCGCCCCACTACCGGGACTTCCGGGAGCGCATCAAGATCAATGGCCAGTACATTTCCAGAAAGGAGGTAGTTGATTTTGTGGATCGTTGCCGGCCGCTGTTCGACAGCATTCAGCCTTCCTTTTTCGAGATCACTGTGGCTATGGCCTTCGACCACTTTGCCCGCCGTAAGGTGGGCCTGGCGGTAGTGGCAAC
>CAZAXA010000023.1:23586-24987 GCA_964488965.1 uncultured Phaeodactylibacter sp.
TCCACCAACATCATCCGGCCGGTGCTGAGCGTCATCACCAATATCAGCTTCGACCATATGGACCTTCTGGGGGATACCCTGCCGCTCATTGCCGGAGAGAAAGCGGGCATCATCAAAGCGGGCGTACCTGTGGTCATCGGGGAAGAACAGGAGGAAACCGCCCCGGTATTTTTAAAAAAGGCGGCGGAAGAAGGGGCGCCCATCATTTTTGCCGGGCAGCACTACCGGGCGGAACGGCAGTCGGAAACCCCCGGACATACCGTTTATGACGTTTTCCGGGACGGCGCACTGTTGTATAGAGGGCTTCAACTCAACGCCCATGGCCCTTATCAGTACCGAAACCTGCAAACGGTACTCCAGGCAGCAGAGTGGCTGCCGCCCCCTTTTGAGCTAACGGAAACGCAGTTGCGGGACGGCCTGTACCACCTCCGCGCCTATACCCGCCTGCTGGGGCGCTGGCAGGTACTGGGCAGCCGCCCTACCATCCTCTGCGACAGCGCTCATAATGAGGCGGGCATGGAACTGGCAATGGCCGCCATCCAGGGCCTGCCCTGGGATAAGCTGCATATCGTCCTGGGTACCGTTAAGGACAAGGATCCGGTGAAGTTGCTGCGCCGCCTGCCCGCGAATGCCCGTTATTATTTTGCCCGCCCTGATATTCCCCGGGGCCATGATGCCGGGCTGTTGAGGGATAAAGCCGCCCAACTGGGCCTTCACGGAAGAGCTTACGCCTCGGTGCGCGCCGCTCTGCGCGCCGCCCGGCGCCATGCCTGCCCGGAAGACCTGATATATGTTGGAGGGAGCATCTTCGTAGTGGCCGAAGTGGTGAGGTAGGGTAGGGGGTATGTGATCTTTCAGGAACTGGCCTTATCCTCTGCTGCCTGGCCATTTTCCTTTTCGGCAGAATCGAAAAATTGCCCCATGGTATGGATGGCCTGCTCGGCGAAGAGCAGCCAGTCGGGTTTGCTGCCGTCGCCGGAGCGGCTGTTGAATACTACGGAGGCAATGCTTCCGACGCCCAGGGGCACCAGCACGCCATTGACGAATGCCCGCCTGGCTTCCCGGCGGGTTTGGCGAAGGCTCTGGAAAAGGCTCTGGCGGGTGATCTTCATCTCCAGGAGCAGTTCCCTTTTTCGCCGGCGCAGGTCTGCCAGCCCGTTTATCTCGTTGATCTCGTTTTCTTTCATTGTACTTCGAAGAATATTTTGATAATCCTGGACACTACCGGATTAGTGACCAGGGGACGGCGGAATAGTACGATGACGAAGGTGATTACGGCATAGATGCCGCCCACGATGAGAAAACTCTGTGCATAAGACCCCATTCGCTGCCCCAGATAGATGCCCAGGGCGATGGAAAGGAACCCCGCCACAAAGAAGGCCAGTTGCACGACCACTATAG
>CAZAXA010000024.1:0-4611 GCA_964488965.1 uncultured Phaeodactylibacter sp.
GGGTTTTGAAGGCGTCGAGTTCCCGCAGGCGTATGGCTTCGGCATGTTCGAGGCGCGTTCTGAGGCGGAATTGGTAGAAAGAATACAGCACCGCAAAAACCAGGGAAGCGTAAATCAGGTAGGCCCACCAGCTGCGCCACCAGGGAGGGGAAATGATGATGCGAACACTGGCATTTTTATCACTCCAGGCGCCGAGGCTGTTGGCGCCCCTGGCCCGAAAAACGTAATGGTCCGGCGGCACATTGACATAGGCGGCTTCTCCTTCCAAAAGGCCGCTGCGCCAGTCCGTGTCATAGCCCTCAAGCAGATATTCCAGGCGGCTAAGTTCCGGCCCGTTGAAGTCAAAATTGGCGAGGTTAAAGGAAAACTGGTTTTGGCGGTAGGACAAGCTGATTTCGGTAGTTTCCCATATAGGGCGATTTAGCGGTGAACCCTTGCCGGGCACAATCGGATCGCCTTTGATTTTAAAGCCAGTAAGCCGAATTACGGGTGGCGCCAGATTGGCTTGCCGGAGCACTTCCCGGGGATTAAAAGCATGGAACCCATTTTCAACACCCAAAAGGATTTCCTCGCCGGGCCCGATAGTAGAACCTGAAACATAGGAAATAGAAAGCGGATGTACGCCATGCCGGGCAGTATAGGGGAAAAAGCGTTCCGTTTCCGGGTTCAGGCGCAGGATGACCTTGGGGCCGAGTACCCAGATATGGCCGTCGTTGCCCAGAAGTAATTCTGTGAACGTGTTGAGGGGTAAAGCGCCGTTGGCGGCCGTAAAGGATTTGTATTTTCCGGTATGCGGATCCAGCTTCCGGATACCGTATGGGAAGGGGGCAAACCAAAAATTCCCTTGAGGGTCTTCTACATATTTCGTTGGGTCACCCATTTCCCCCGGTGGCACAAAGTGGGTAAATGTACTGTTGTGTGGTTCAAAACGGTCAAAAAACAGAGGATGATCGGGTTGAATGCCAATACTTCCGCCCATTATCCAGAGGTTGCCCTGCCGGTCCTCGAATACTCTTTCCACCTGGCTGCCGCCGAGGCTGCCTGGTTTGGAGAGGTCGTGGTTAAAATGCGTTAGGTTTTTCCACCCAGCGTCAAAACGGTAGGCGCCGTCTCCAAAGCTGCCAATCCAGATATTGCCTTGCCGGTCAAAGAAGGGCGGCCACAGGAAGGGGAAAGCAATGGATTTTGGAATGAGGGTATCTCTCCGGAAACTGGCCTGGCTATTATCCGCCATCCGGGAATCCATTTTGTATAACCCATTTTCCGTGCTTGCCCAGATGATGCTGGATGGATCCATTCCCATCTCGAAAAAGTCAAGGAATTCATTGTTGTCTACCGGAGGGGTATATTGGAATTTCTTCCACTCGTTTTTCTTCCGGTTGAAGCGCCATACGCCATTAAAGCCGCCAATAGTCTGTACCCAAATATAGCCTCCGGAATCTGTGAGCATACTCGTAACCAGAAGCCTTTTTTCCTCTAGTTCGTCCAGGCCGAAAAAGGGGAATAAAGGAACATCCGGCTTTACCCGATAAACTTCCCAGCCGCCAACGCCACACCCCAGCCAGATGACGCCGTCCCGGGACTGGCAAAACTGCCAGGTGGAAAAAGTTTGCAGGCTGTCAATCATACCCGGCGCCGCTTCAAAATGGCGCATGGTGTTGGAATGGGGGTCGTAAATATTCAAGCCGCCCTCCATGGCGCCAATCCACAACCGGCCCTCCCGGTCTTCCCGGATAAAACTGACCTGGTAATTGTCCCGCAGTTTCGATTGGATGCTGAGCAGAACCGGGCTTCCCAGGTGGGAAGGGTGCGCCGGGTCATAGGGCAGGCGGATAAAAGTGCCGCTCCTGCGATCCATCCGATGCAGGCCTGTGCCGGAAGTGCCCACCCAGAAATTGCCATGGCTGTCCTCGTAAATGCTGCGAATTCGATTGTCGCCAAGGCTGTTGGGGTCCATGGGGTCGTGAAGGTAACGGGTAAAGGTACCGTCGCCATTATAGCGGTTTAGCCCACCCAAATTGTCGTTGGGGTCGTTCCCGTCCCAGGAAATGCCGCAGCCCACCCATAGCGTGCCTTGACGGTCGAGATAAATGGAGTTCACCAGGTTGTAACTCAGGCTATTGGGGTCGACAGGCTTGTGGAAAAAACGTGTAAACTTTCCCTTTTGGCGGTTATCGAGCCGGTTCAAGCCATTGTGGGTAGCTGCCCAGAGGTTGCCCTCCTTGTCCTCGGTTATCATGCTGACCCGGTTATCGCTCAGGCTGTTGGGGTTGCCGGGTTCATGAGCATAATGGACGCATTTTCCCGTTGCCGGATTGAAAAGGCTTAGGCCATGCCCCATATATCCCAGCCAGAGCATGCCTTTTTTGTTGACGTAAATCCATTCAATATAATCGGAAGCAATGGAAGTGCTGTCGGCCGGGTCGGTGTGATAGGTGACGAAATGCTGCCCGTCATATCGATGCAGCCCGCTTTGTGAGGCGAACCAGACGAACCCCAGGCTGTCCTGTACAATGCATTGGACGTTGTTGGCGCCTTCTCCGCCTGGGATGCGAAAGAGCTCAAATCGGGGATTGAAATCGGCAAAGGTATGTGGCTGGGCGGTTAAACAAACGGCCGTCATGGCCGGCAAAGCCGCCGTAATCAACAGCCGAAGGGGGGAACTCGGGGCATACATGGGCAACCGTGGTTTTTCCACATAAATTTCGCCGAATTCCGCGGCGTTTGCCGTAATTTTTTCAGGAGTTGACAAAAATCATCAGAAACACATGCAGCGCCCGATCAATTTACCCAGACACTGCATGTGTTCACTAACAAGTTTAGTTTCATGAAGGTTTTGGGTGAAATGCGATAACCTCTTCCTGTCTATCGCTTGCGCAGGGTAGAATTGGAGGCTACCGTTTCAACCTCGGATATTGTACGGCTTGTTTATCCGCAAACTGTTGTTGTTCAGATTTGAATCGTCATTTTGGCGGTTGCCGTCCAAAAAAATGTCAGGATCGTAGGAAATGGAAGCTCTGAAAAATCTGCCCTCATTGAGCGACCACAACGTGAGGTTGTAATGCAAGGTGACGGCCCCGTTCGCCGCGATATTTTGAAAAGGCAGTGACCTGACCACCCTGTCGTTCCCCAGAAAAATATGAACGCCTTGCTGGTTGGGACTGGATTGATAGGCGAACCTACTTAAATTTCTGACCACTATGTCTGTCCGAATCCTTGTTGGCGAACCGGCCGGTCCAGCGGGAAGCCGCGTGAACGTGATTTGCGAAATGGTCAGGTCAGGCCGTTGAGCAAAGCTCTGAGCGAAAAACAGCCCAAGCAGAGCCGTGCAAATAAAGTTTTTCATGGAAGTAGTTTTAAGAAAATTATGGGTAAAAAAAGATGGGCAGGTGGGCAAGGGCTCATTCGAGGGGTTCGATGCATACATAATCAATGTCGAACTTGCTGCCCTTCAAATCCGTGTTGTACACGCCGACCCAGTTGTTCAAAATTCTGCCGCTCGTCTTTAACTCCAAGGTTTGCCAGCGGCCTTTTAAAGCACCGTCGCTGACAGCATGCTCGTTCCCATAGCCATCTTTGGCAACGAAAAGCATTACTTTGCCGCTCCATACCCGGACCGAAGCCGTGACTCGGATTTTTTTGCAATCAGGCTTGAAAATTTGGTACACGCCGCTTTCGTTACCCTGGCAGCCGATTTTCAACATTTTTTTTCCATCCCGGCCTGCGCCATCCACGTTCAAAACGCTTGATTGGACGAGCCTGCCCTGGTTGTCGTTGTGGATAGTCCAGCCCGCCGCCGCCGAAGGTTCGTTCAGCGCGATCGCAGCGGGTGTGCAACCCCGGGGGCCGCAGACTTCAAAACTGTTGTTTCGGAGCCAGGCACATTTTTTCTGGATCGCGTTGGAGGGGATAAACGATAGTGCAAGGGCGACAGTGAGGGCCGCAAGCACGAGGATGCGTTTTTTCATGATTTGAAATTTAATGGTGAAAGGATTTAACTTTTTCATAAGTGAAAGAATTTATCACAGCGATTCTCGCTTTGGCAAAATGATGCCTGAAATCCGGCCACAAAGCACAAAAACACTAAATTTCACCGGCCTACAGGACGGGTAAAATTTAGTGTCTTGGTGTCTTAGTGGCATTCATTCTAAAACGAGAACTGCTATTGTTTTACCAACTTTTCTGAAAAACTCCCCGCTTCATTGCTCAGTCCAATCAAATACACCCCCCCCGGCAGGTCGCTCAGGTCAAGGGCCTGTTCAGAATCAACCGGGTTTTCCAGCCTTTTGCGTTGCAGCACCCGGCCGTGCAGGCTGCTGATGGTGAGGAGGTAATCGTGGGTTGGTTTTCCTTTGATGTTCACTGTCACCAAGCCATCGGTAGGGTTGGGAACAGTATTGTGTTTACATGGATGGGATTGCTACATCTGGCAATTGGGACTCTATTGGAATTCAGGTTTGCATGGCTATTTCATGTCGGCTTCCGTGACAAAGATATCCGTTATACCATCACCGTTAAAGTCGCCAAATACGAGTTTTTCCAACGGCACTTTCGAAGTTTCCAGGTCAATCCACTTGCTGGCGCCGCTTTGGGAATAACGCCACTGCCCAT
>CAZAXA010000024.1:4711-24755 GCA_964488965.1 uncultured Phaeodactylibacter sp.
TCGAAACGGAGAAGACATCTGTGCTGCCGTCCCCGTTAAAGTCGCCAAAACGCAACTGATCCAACGGCACATTCGATGACCCCAGGTCAATCCACTTGCTGGCGCCGCTTTGGGAATAACGCCACTGCCCATTCGAAACGGAGAAGACATCTGTGCTGCCGTCCCCGTTAAAGTCGCCAAAACGCAAACGCGAAAGTTTAAAATGGGAATGTTCCAGGTTTTGCCATCTCTCAACGGCGCCATAGGATACTTTCCAGTATTTGCTTTCACAACTGGAAGCATTTGGATAAAGATTTTCAAGGCCGAGAATATCACATGAGCTAAGTGCAACTCTTTGCCCCATCACAATGCCAGGAGGCAGGGGGTCAATTGGTGTTATAGTAGGTTGCCCGTTCCTTGAAAAAGCAAAAGCGGAATAATGCATTATTGAACCAAAATCATAGGGGCAAACACTTATTGTATTCTCAACAATCCTAAAGTTATTTTCAAATCCTGGTTGAATATTTTCAAAATTTATTGTGACAAAATTATCCCTGTCTGAACGACTTTGTTCATGAAACATTCCTGCAGTGTGCAAAATTTCGTGTTGAATACTTCCAATCGAACACCCCCCAATCTCAATTTCTTGCTTTCCTCCTCGTCTGCCAACAGAGGAAGAGCAACTTGCTTCGTTCACAAATTCAACGTAATCAAATTCTCCATTCCTTGGCACTACACAGATTACACCTATCTCATTTAAGGTCCTAATTGCTTCTAAAATATCTTCACTTTGCGGATGGCCTTCCTCAATTTCATATGGAATGACTCCTCTATCCCAGCGGAAATTATCACCTTCAATACCGGCATCTTTTTGTAAGCCTTCTTTATAAAGAATTATATCCCCTTCAAAAATCACATATCCATCGACAACTTCAACATGTAAGTCTTGAGGGTTTGAAAAAAAAGGCAATTTATAATTAATCACTTTTTTTGTTCTATCTGTAGCATTAGGCCTAAACTGTTCTTGAGAGGAAACATGTCCTACTGCTAATAAGAATAGCACAAAAAGAAAACTTGCTTTTTTCATAAGTTTAAATTTTTTGTCTGGGAACAGGTTAATTTAATTTTTTTCATTTCCAATGAAATGTAACGGCAGCCACACCGAACTTCTGCTCCGGGAGTTCCGCTGTCGCCCACTCATGGGCCAGGGTCTCGAAAATGTCCACCTGTGAGTAATGTTCTATGCTCTAAAGTACGCTACCGGTATGGCAGGCGCTCTGACGGGTATTGCATGAATGGGAAAAGTATTGTGTATACATGGCAGGGGAGGGAGGGCCTGCTGCGGCAGGAGGGCATAAAATATATTCTGTCGGGAAAATGCGTGCCTCTGGCCGGCTTTTCAGCCCAGCTTTCGGAGATAATCGGCGATATGCTCCATGGCTTCCTCGTAACCAACCATCGGTTCATATCCCAGCTCCTCCCTCGCCTTGTGGATCGGGATGTCGTAGTTGGCGGTCACCAGGTTCAGAGCTTCTCTGGTCAGCTGCGGCCGGGACTCTATGCCGAGCCATTTCCAGCTTCCTTCCATAAGCACGGCGGCCGGCCGGGCCAGCCATTCGGGAAGCGACCGGGGAGCGGGGGCGCCTGCCAGTTTTGCCAGGTCGTGAGTATATTGTTTCCAGCTGGTGGGATTGTCTTCGGCGGCGTTGTAAATCTGCCCGTTGGCCCGGGGGTTGTCGGCGGCGAGCACCATGAGTTCCACCACATTGTCCACATAGGCCAGGCCTGCCGGTTTTTCCCCCTTGCCGATCAGTACGGGCCCTTTGTGCATGGCATGGACGAGCTCGTGCACCCAGGGGCGGCAGCCTGGCCCGTAGACGTTGGCCGGGCGGATGATCACCACTGGCAGGCCTTTTTTCTGTCCGTATTCCCGCGCCAGCTTTTCCTGCGCCTGTTTTGCCCGGCTGTAGGGGCCCAGTGCTTTTCCGTGGGGCAGGCCTTCGTGGCAGCATTTTCCCTGAAGCTGATGGCCATAGACGACGATGCTGGAGGCCAGGATCAGTTTGGCGCCTTCTTCCAGGGCGGCATCCAGCATATTTTTCGTACCCCCCACAGTAACCTGCCGGTGCCGGCGCTCCGGCCCCCAGTCGCCGACGATGGCGGCCAGGTGGAAGATCTTTTTTTTGCCGCGCGCCAGGGCCATAATATTCTCCCGGCCAGTAATGTCTCCCCGGTGTATTACGACCGCCCCCTCCCAGTCGATCGGCGCCGGTTCGTTGGGCAGTACCAGGGCGTGGACTTCCAGCCCCTCGGCCAGCAGGCGGCGGGCCAGCCTCCGGCCGATGAAGCCGTTGGCGCCGGTGATCAGCACAGGGCCTTCCATAACTTACAGCTTTTTCATTTTTTCGGCATTTTTCAGCCCTTTCCGGTACAGCCGACGGTATAATAGCCAGGCCAGCCCATTGATCGAACCCCCGATTCTGGCCAGGGCGCCCCGTGCCGGAGGCAGGGCCAGCTCCAGCGGTTTCTTCCGAATGGCTCTTTGGATGGCCCGCTCCACATCTTCTACGGTGAGGGCGCGGGTGGAACCGGAAAAGCTGAGCGCCGATTCCCGGGGCAGGGTAAGCTGGTGGTCCATCATGGGCGTCCGGACCAGGTCCGGGCAGATGGTGGTGACGTAAATGTTTTTCTCCCGCAATTCCAGCGCTGCGGCCAGGGAGAAACCGCGCACGGCAAATTTGGAAGCGGTGTAGTATGCCATGCCGGGCGCCGGGGCAATGCCTGCCAGGGAAGCCATATTGATGATATGCCCCCCTCCCTGCTTCTCCATCACCCGGGCTACCTGAGTGGCGCCGTACAGGACGCCTTTGGCGTTGATATCCAGGTGTTTGTCGATATAAGATTCATCCGCGTCTGTAATAAAGCGGGGAAGTGAAACGCCGGCAATGTTGAAGAGGTAATCGATGCGGCCGAATTTGCTCAGGGCATTTTCGATGGCGGCCTGCCAGCTTCGGGCGTCGCTCACATCGAGTTTCAGCGGCAGGAAGTGTTCGTTCTCGCCCCCAAAGGCAGCCGATAGCGCCGCTTCCTGAATGTCGGTGGCCACCCATCGGAACTGCTCCCGGTTAGAAAGGACAAAATGCTTGCCGATACCGCTGGCAGCGCCGGTGGCCAAAGCAACAGGGCGTTCTGTGGCAGTCATAAGGTGTCGGTTTACTGTCTGAGGCAAATTTTGCGGGCAGAGCCTTCCGGCGCCGAACCGCGCGTTAAGTTAATGGTTCTTTGGCAAATTTTACGGTTCAGGGCGGGATGCTGTGGTTTGCGGGTGAAAAAAGCCTGTTGGCTCGTGGGCCAGGCCAAATACAAAAGCCCTGGCTTTCAAACCGGGCCAGGGCTTTTGTTAACAGAACAAGGTTTTCCGGGTCAAAACGGAAGGATGGCTCTGACATCCTCTTCCGTGCGGATTTCCTTGTCGATCAGCTTAAGCGGTAAGGTATAAGACGATTTGTTGACGCTGGCCTTCCGGAAATCCCCGGGGCTGATGAGGGCGATCTTATGGTCGTCCGTAACGATCCAAAGGATGTTTTCGGAATCGGGGTCAAACTGCAATAGCGTCTGGTCGGTGGCATAGAACCGGTAGACCGTATTCCGGCTCCGGTCGGCCAGGTAGGCCGTATGGTTGCGGTAGAAGTTGCCGTGCTGGTCTCGGAAGGAAGCTTGTATGCGTTCTTCCGCAGGCGGCGCCAGCCGGTCGCAGTTCCAGAAACCGAAGCCGGTAGCTTTAAAGCGGTTTACTACTTTCCTCCTGATGAGGTAGCGGGTGGCCTCTCCAAACTCCTCGCCGCCGGCGCGCAGTTCCGCCAGTTTATCATCGTATGCTTTCAGCGCTTTGGCCTTTTGCTGTTCAACTTTTTGGTTCAGCGCTTCTTTCTGTTCCCTGAGTTGGGCTTCCCGGGCGGCTTTGGCGGCCTCATAATCCCGGTATTCTGCTTCGTACCGCTGCAGTGCCCGCTCATAATCGCTGCCGGTCAGTACCGGGCTCACGATGAGCGTCGCCTGGTTCTGCGGATGGATGAGGGTCAGCTCATAATCCCGGTTGTTGACCGGCCGGATGCGTACAGATTGCCAGTTGACCTGGAACGCCCTTTCGTCGACGGCGGGGCTGCTGGGTGAGATTTGCCAGATCACTCCGTCATACATCTGTTGAAGCTTGGCCAGTTCGCTGCGGACTTCGCCGCCCCGGGAGTCTTCCACATTGAGGCTTCCATCGAGGAAACTGAGTTCGAGCGTGGGCCTGCCGGAATCGGCGCGCTGGGGGCGCAGGGGTTCCACCGGTTTCGGGATGGTGGCTTCGATACTCCGGGCCTCTTCGGCCGCAGCGGATTCAATGGCGTCGTACCGGGCCAGTAATTCCTCCTTATGCTGCCGCAGAGGGTCGTTTTCATCCAGTATCTCATCTTCGATGAACTGTATCCTGTCAACGTCCTGGTAAAGCCATTCCCTGGAGAAGGTATCCAGTTGGTAGACGTGGTAGCGGGGCGGCACACTGAGGTTGAAACTCGATAAGATGATCTCGGAGACGAGTTCCACGTCGATATTTTTTCCGGGCGCCAGTTGTACGCGCTGGCCTTCTTTTTCGGCATAAATCTCGATCATGCCGGCCGATTCCAGTTGATAGCGTATGCCGGCCGAATCGTAATGCAGCGGCACGCCGGCGAGGAAGAAGTCCACGTAATCATGCATTTCCCGGTAGTGGATATCGACTTCGCCTTCGATGAGCCTGCCGCGGTCATCGGCGAAGGCGGCGGCAGGCACTACCAGCCTGGATCCGCTGGGATATTCATAGACGCCGCCCTGGTTGGCGTTCACCCGGAAGCTGGTGAATTGCGGTTGTACGGAGGGCGGCAGCGGCGGATTGACAAACGCCTGCCGGGCAAAATACTCATCAGCGGTCAGAACGGGCTGGCCGGGGGTGGAAAAGATACCGCCCAGCACGATGGCAATAGCCGCAACGGCGGCAGCGGCGGCGCTGCCGATGGACAGAACGCGCAGCCGGCGCAGCCTCCGGACGCGCCTTTCCTGCTGTTGCCCTCTGAACTGCCGGAGCAGGGCGCCAAAATCCTTGTGGCGCCTGACTTCCTCGCTGGAAGGCAACCGTGGGTTAATATGGAATTTGTAATTGTTGCCCATATCTTTTTAGCTCATATATTTTTTTAATCTGGCCAGGATACGAAAAGTCTTTACTTTGGCATTGTTCTCAGTGATGCCGAGCATTTCTGCGATCTCCTTGTAAGGCCGTTCTTCGAAGAACCGCAGCTCGATAAGCTGCAGGTCATCTTCTTTCAGGCTGTCCAGTGCTTTCAGTAGTAGTTGCCGGTGTCTTTCGTCATCGTGTTCCCGGATTTCTTCGAACAGGCCTTCGATATTGGTTTCTTCCATACTGACGACCCTGTTCTTATTGCTTTTGCGGTAGTATTGGGCCACCTCGTTGCTGGCGATACGATAGAGCCAGGCAGAGAAGGGCACGCCTTTGTATTCGTAGCTTTTAATACGCTGGAGGGCTTTCAGGAAAACCTGGGAGCAGATGTCGGCGGCCAGCATCTCATCGGTAGTCCGCCGGAAGACAAACATGAAAATATCCTCATAATACCTTTCGTAGAGCGGCTGGAACAAGGCGGGGTCACCTTGAGCAGCTTGCACTTCTAGCCACTCTTCCTGCATTTCTGCCGCAGAAACAGTCCTTTTGGGCGCACTCATCCGAACGGTTTTTGCAAGAGTACGGCTAAATTGCAAATTCGAAAGCATTAAATAAAGAATTTTTCCATAAAGTGTATTGCGGTTTGTTTCCGGAGAACATTGAAACAGCAAGGCTTTCCAGAAAGCCTTCTTTCTTCCCCTTTATCATAATGGCGAATGGCCAAAAGGTTACAAAGGGCCCCGGAAATTATTTTAAGGATGTTAATTTTGCAGGGCTCAATAATCAGGACTAAATGCTTTACCATATCGTACGGCCTATCGCCCGCCTGGGCTTGCTGGCCTTCTACCGCAAGATTTATCTTACTCACACCGGGCGGATACCCCGTAAGGAGGCGGTAATCCTGGCCGCCAACCACCCCACAGCTTTCCTGGAGCCCTGCATCCTGGCCTGTTTTCTCGGCCGGCCTCTTTACTTTCTGGCCCGGGGCGACCTTTTCAGAAAGCCGTTTTACGCCCGCTTGCTGAAACAACTGAACATACTGCCGGTATTTCGCCTGAAAGATGGAGGTTACGGGAAGCTTAGGGACAATTATTCTACTTTCGAAGCTTGTTACCATGCTCTGGCCAAGCGCAGTACCATCATGATACTGGCAGAGGGCAGGACGAAGCAGGAAAAACGGCTGGGGGGCCTGCAGAAAGGCGCCGCCCGCATTGCCCTGGGCACGCTGGAGCGCCGCCCCAACGGCCTGGAAGAGGTCTATATCGTTCCGGTAGGGGTAAACTTTACTTATGCCGACCGGCCTCGTTCCGAAGTGATGATCGATTTTGGGGAACCCATCCTGGCCAGCCAATTCCTTCGGGAGTATGAGGAAAATGCGAATCAGGGCATGGCCACACTGACCGATATGCTGCGGGAGAGGCTGGAGCAAAGCATGGTTATCATCAACCGCCCGGAGGATGAGGAACTGATAGAAGGCCTGCACCGGGCCTTTCGGACTGAACAGGGCAGGCATGGGCTTCCGGTTGTGGGCGCCCAATATGCTCCTCTGGAAATGGAAATGGGGGTGGCGGCAGCGGTCAACCGCATGCCGGAAAAAGAACGGGAGGCGCTCCGGCAGCAGGTTTCGGCCTATTTTGGGCTGCTGGCCGCCCATGGTATCGATGACGAGGCCCTGGCAGGCAGGGATTTCGCCACGGTATTGAACGGTATTGCCCTGATATTGGGCTTTCCGCTTTTTCTGGCCGGCTACCTGTGGAACTACCTGCCGGCCCGGCTGGCCCGTTACATCTCCGATACCCGGGTCAGAACCCTGGAGTTTAAAGCTCCGGTCCGATGGGCAGCCGGACTGGGCGCCTTTCTGGCCTACTTTCTGGCCTGGGTACTGCCGGCTGCTTTTTTCAAAGCCTGGGCACTGCTGCCCATTGCCGTTGCTTTGCTGTTGTCAGGATATCTGGCCCTGTATTACATGGAATTGTACGGCCTCTTTCAGAAAAGCCGAAAAGCGAAACGGCTTTCCCGGGAGGCAAAGGCGGAGCTACTGGAAAAGAGAGCGGCCATAATGCGGCCTTTTAAAAAATTGGCGCCGAATAATGCCTGAGCCTTGCTTCTATTCATCTTCGGCCCCTTCAGAATTCCTCATTGCGTTTCTGGAATTTTCTGTCCAAATCTCCGGCCAGGCCGAGAAGGAATAAATAGAGGAACACTATACCTGCAATCAAGAGAATATTCATAATCGGTAATTTTAAGTACTGCTTGGTAACGTATATGATCATGGTTGTTTGCCGGCCGGCTGAGAAGGCGCCAGGTTTTTGTTTCAGATGGCCGTGGATAAGTAACGCAGGCAGTGGCGAGATGTTGCAACTTTTTTGCCTGATAACGGACTCTTAACAAAAAAGCTGCCCCCGAAGGGGCAGCCGGAATAATGGTATGTAGTTAGCAGGGGGAATCTTTACATTTTGACAGCTTCTTAATCTTCTTCAGAGCATACAAGGCTGCCATCTTCGGAAAAAATGGCCGTTATTTCCTCATCATCATGGTTGCCGGCAGCCCTCAGCTCCACCTGGTATTGTTTGCTGCCGTCTTCGAATTCCAGCACCTTTACTTTATCGTCCCGGATGCTGTAATCCGGGAATTCACTGGCAATGGCATCCCGTACCGCCTGAGGCAGCGCTTGTTCGCTGGATCGCGAAGAGGAAAAGAGGAAATTGCCGTCTGTGTCGAAAAAGAGCCTGAAGCTTTCTCCCCGCAACTTTACTTCCAGGGCCTGGGCGCCGCCACACAGGCGTTTGTGGCCAACTTCCCTGATCTCGGAACCGGGATAATTGTCCTGGACGAAAGTATAGATGTTTGCGGGAATGTCGTGCGGGCCGTGATCGTCGTCATCATCGTCGTCGTCTCCGTCATCGTCATCGTCGTCATCTCCGTCATCATCTCCGTCGTTGTCATTACAAAGGAAGGTTCCATCTTCCGAAAAATAAAGTTCTGTTCCATCGGCAAGTTCTACTTCAAAGAAGCTCATGCCGTATTGCCATTCCATTTCTGCGGTATCAATAGGTATACCGGGAAAGTTGCCATCCAGATGGCCCAGGATCGGGGCCGGCAGGTCGCTTACGGCTACACCCTGATCGGGTTGGCTGTTGCCGGAGTTGATCACGGCGCCGTCCGCTCCAAAGTAGAATTCTATCTTTTCACCCTGATGCTCTATTACAATACCGTAGCGGATTTCTCCGCCGGGATCGGAGAACTGCCGTATCCTCTTGTAACTAAAGCCGGGATAATTATCGGATAAATAATTGCGAATCTCATCCGGGAGGCCATTCATGCTGGTGCGTACGCCCTCTTCACAAGGGCTGAACGGGCCTGGAGGATTGGGGCCGGATGGCCCGTCCGGCGGATTAAAGCCGAAGATGGCCTCTTCATTACAAGCGGCCAGGGCCAGTAAGGCGCTAAACAGGAGCGCACCAAAAGAGAACTTCATCATAGCACAAATTCTTTTGTTTCAAATTGATATTCAAAGGATCACGACCTTTTCTCTGAAACGGCGCCCCCCGGCCCGGCCTGCCAGCCAGTAGATGCCGGGAGGGATCTGATGGGCGTCCAGTTGGCAGGTATGCTGGCCCGCCGGGCGGCTTTGTATGGGGAATGGCCTGCCCAGGGCATTAAAGAGCCGGAGTTCCGTTAAAGGAGAGGAACTCCGCAGGTAAAAATTGCCGGAAGCAGGATTGGGAAAAAGCCGTACGGGATGCTTTTCCGTGGGCTCGGAAGAACCCACCAGGGCCTTGTCTTTGGCCACTATAACCAGAGCGGTATCCGGAACAACAGCCTGGGCGTTTAAAAATTCGTCCACCAGCAGCACGCTGTCTATCCGCAGGCGGAAAGTATCTATATCAAGCCCTACGATGATATCTTCAATGACAATGGAAAAATTACCAATGCTGCCAGAACCCGGCCCTAACGGCTGCTGGTTGAGGCGGGTAATGGCCAGCTGTGCCCTGCCGGCGGCTTCATCTTTTCTGAAAATTGTTTCAGCCGGAGCGCCATCGGCAGTGATCCAGTTGTCATCATCATCTTCAAAATCGAAATCAAAGAATCCCGCTTCCAGGAGTTCCGGGTTAAAACTGAAAACCAGGGCAATGCCGTAGAAATCGGAAATGGGCATGCCTGCATCGCCCAGGCTCAGGTTGATATCCACCATGGCCCCTTCTTCTACCAGCCCCAGGCTTGGCGTAAGCTGAAGCCGGGGAGCGCCGCCAGGGGCGCCGGCCAGATAACCGTCGCTTTGCGGGGGCCCATGAACCTGCCCAAAATTGGCCCGGATGGCATCCTCAAAGTCTTCATCATCGACTTCTCCGTTTCCGTCACAGTCCGCGTAAGCGTAGTTAAGGCCGTTGGGAAAGGACTGTAGCCAGGGCGTGCTGATACTTTGTGGCTGCCAATCCGTAGTTGCGTTTTCCCTGGCAGGGCCGGCGCTGCCAAAGGCCTGCCCCAGATACAGCAGGTCTACAGCGTTGACGGCCCCGTTATTGTTCACATCTCCCGGCCACAATTCCTGGCCGGCGAGCGGGATGGCGCTCATTAACACCAGCAGTGTAAAAATACCAGCTAACTTTTTTACCATTATCCGAACTTTTCTAGTCATGACCCTGCAAACTTATGGGATGAATGAGATTCATTCAACTACATTTTTTTTAAATTGTCAATGCAATAGACAGCCCAGCATATTGTTTTGTGTGATTTAATTTATTTTAAAGCTTCGTAAAAAAAGGCTATCAGATATTTATATTATGATAATAATTATTTTGAAATGGAAATTTGTCAATAATTTTAATCGTTTTAAGAAATAAAACCGGCAGATTTTTCAACGTTGTAAAGCAGGATGAACAAAAGTAAACTGATCAGCGCACTGAGAGCGCTGGAAGAAAAGGAATTGAGAAGCCTGCGGTTATTTGTCGCTTCTCCCTATTTCAACCAGAAAGAAGAATTATCCAGGTTGTTGGAGTATTTGCTGGGGCTTTGGCCGGGCTTTGATGCCAAAGGCCTGGATAAAGAGCAAGCCTTCAGCGCTGTTTTTCCGGGAGCGCCATATGACGACAAACAATTCCGGTACCTGGCCAGCAATCTCTATAAACTCGTGGAGCAATTCTGGGTCGCGGAGCAGCAGCAACAGGAAACTCTTCGCAACGAAACGCTCCTGATGGATTGCTTATCTGAAAGGCAGTTAGTCAAAGGTTTCAGGCAAAGCCACAGGCGCATGGAGCATTACATCCGGCAGGAAAAGGCCCGCAACAGCCAGTATTTCCTTCAGGAACTGCAATGGGCCGAAGCCCGGGAACGGCACTTTGAACGCCAGCGCCTCCGCCAGTACGACGCCAGTATCCAAAAGGCGGCGGATATGCTGGACCGCTACTACTACCTGCGCAGGCTTCGCTTTGCCTGCGGAATGCTGGACCGGCAGACCATCATCAAAGGTGATTACGACCTGAACATTTCGAGCCATTGGCTCGCTCACCTGCAGCATCAGCAATTTTTTGGGGAGCCCCTGATCGAACTGTACTTCACTATTTTTCAGGCTTTGCTGGACGAGGATGAAAGAGCGCATTTCGACCGCCTGGAGGCCATGCTGGCCCGCCATTCGTCCTCCATTTCCAGTGAGAGCCTGAAAGACATTTATCTGTTCGCCATCAATTATTGTGCGCGAAAGATACGACAGGGGGAAGAAGGCTATGTCGGCAGGGCTCTTCAGTTATACCTGGACGGAATAGAAAGCGAAATACTGCTCGATAACAGCTATTTGTCACCCTGGGCCTTCACCAATGTGGTGAAGCTGGCCCTGCGGCTTCGGCGCTATCATTGGATCGAGCATTTTATTCAGCGTTATGCCCGTTCTCTGCCAGAGGCATTTCGGGAAAATGCCCTGCACTACAACCTGGCGGAACTGTACTATTATACCCGGCGTTTCGAAGAAGCCCAGGAGCGCCTCAACCGGGTGGCCTTCTCCGATATGAATTATTATCTGGGGGCCCGGGTACTGCTGGCAAAAATCTATTACGAAGCAGGCGAAATGGAGCCCTTAATCTCCCTGCTGGCCGCTTTTACGATCTTCCTGAAGCGCAATAAGCAGATTTCATCCGGCTTGAAGCAAACCTACCTCAACTTCTGCGGCCTGCTCTTCAGGATCGTGCGGGGAAGCCGCCGGGAATGGGGCCGGCTGGGAGAAAAAATCCGCACGATCCGCCTGCTGACCGACCGCAACTGGCTGCTGTCCATCTATGAAGAAGCTTCCCTTAAAAGATCATAATTGGTTGAGCAGGCGCCGGCTTAAGCCCTGGAGATGGGATTGGGAAAGTAGATAATTATTGCCTTCCGGCCCGGATTGGGAAAGCCTTCTATAGTGATTCTCCTCACAAATTGAGGTTTTAGCTTCTTGGTAGAGAAGCAGGAATATAGATTCCTGCGCTACTACGCGGGAATTTATATTCCCGCTTCTCGCGCATAAACTCATAAAGTGAGGAGAATCACTATAAATGCACAAATCCCCAAAGCCCTGCCTGGCGCGGCTGGATAGCCGGCCAGGCAGGGCTGTCCTGGGGAAAGGTTTTAAGAGATTTTTCCCGGAGGTGTATCTCAGAAAGAGCGCGTCGGGAGATGATCTGATCGTTGGTTCAAATTTTCCCCTTTATTTCAGGCATTTCAAGTACAAAAAATGCATATTGTGGAAATATTAAATACGCGAATCTCATTTATAGCCCTTATTTTATTAGTTCAGGCTTCTTTTTTTGTGGAAACTTCGGCGACTAAAAACAGGCCGGATTTTTGTCAGTGGCCTGACGCAATCCGGATGAAATGAAGAACTACAAACTCTACGAGCTTTTTGAAGCATTGAGCAACGGGGAGTTGCGGCGGTTACGCCGTTTCCTGCAATCGCCCTATTTTACGGCCCGGCAGGACGCCCGGGGCGCCTTCGAATACCTGGCGCAGCGACGTGCGGCGGGCCGGCCTTTGCCGGAGCGGGAGTTGTTGTTTCAGCACACCTTCCCCGGCCAGGGTTACGATGAGCTGAAGCTGCGCGCTACCATGAGCGACCTTCAGGAGCTGATCGAGCGGTTCCTGCTGATCGAAGCCCAGCGGGAGGACACCTTTGCCGCCGCGATGGCCCTGGCGGACCTCTACCGCCGGCGCGGGCTGGAGCGCCATTTCAAGTGGACGATGAAAAAGGCCGGCCGGCAACTGCAGGAAAACCCTCTGCGCGACCCGGATTATTACGAAAAGAGGCTCGATTACCAGTCGGAATGGCTGGATTACCAGTCAGCCTCCAGCCGCACCACTGAACTCCACCTGCAGGAGATCACCGATACGCTCGATGTTTCCTACCTGCTCTCCAAGCTGCGCTATGCCTGCACGCAGCTTACCCATAGCGCCGTCTACCAGCGGGAATACCGCTTCGGCATCCTGCCCCTGGCGCTGGAAGAAGCGGAGCGGCTGGGGTACCTCGGCATTCCGGCGGTGGCCATTTACTACCATTGCTACCGTTTTCTGAGCGAAGGCTACAGCCTTCCCCATTTTCAGCGCTTCCGTAGCCTGCTGCTGGAGCACGGCCCCCTCTTATCCCTTAAAGAACTGCGGGGGCTCTATCTGCTGGCCATCAACTTTTGCATCCGGCAGATGAACTCAGGCAGCCTGGACTTCACCCGGGAGGGATGGACGATGTACGGGCAGGGCCTCGAACAGGGCGTACTGCTGGAAGACGGCCGCCTGTCCCGCTTCACTTTTCACAATATTGCCGCTACCGGCATCCGCCTGGGCAAGCTGGATGAGGTGGAGCGCTTCATCCGGGACTACGAGAGCTGCCTGGCGGAGGAATACCGCAGCATCAGTGTCCGTTTCCTGCGGGCCCGCCTGGCCTTCGCCCGGGGAAAACTGGCAGATGCCGCAGGCCTGCTGAAAAATGCAGATTTCAAGGACCTGGTCAACAACCTCATCGCCAAAAGCCTGTTGATTAAAATCTACTACCAAATGGAGGAATACGAACTGCTGGAGGCCCACCTGGAAAACCTGCGTTCCTTCCTGCAGCGGCGGGAATTCAGCGACTACCATCGCCGGAACTACCTCAACATCATCCGCTTCGTACAGCGCCTCATGGCGCTGGCGCCTTATGACAAAAAGGGCCGCCAAAAGCTGGAAAGAGATATCCTGAATGCCAAAGTGCTGACAGAACGGGAATGGCTGCTGGAGCAGGTGAGGTAGGGGTGTGTGTTTGTTGTTTGTTGTCCCGAGGGTATGCCTTTGGCATTTGTTGTTCGTATCCCGATAAAAACGGCAGGCCCTTCCGGGAAGCCGGAATGGCCTGTTTTCTACGGGGGGTTAAGGTGTTCGTCACCTGCTGGCTCAGGCATTTACTGGCCCGTCTTCATTGAAGACATCGGCATCGCCCCAATTGGTAAGGAAATTGTCCGGCACCTCGCTGACCGCCTCTACCCGGAAGCCTTCTTTGGAAGCCCCCCGCATGATGGCCAGCTTAAGGATGAGGCCATAGGTGGGCGGCTGGTCGAGCTTCATGTAAAAGTGTTTGGTAGATTTCCATCTGAACCCGGAAGGGATCGGAAGAGGAAGGTTTTGGTTGAGGTCCCAGGAGTAGGTAACCAAATAATACTTTTTTGCCATGGTAAGAAGGTTCTTTGGTTAAAGAAATGGGTTTGCTTCAAGGAGTGCAATGCCTTGAGAATTCCATAAAAGTATCCAAACTTTCTTGTTTTAACAATGATTTCAGTCAGTTCCCCTTAATATTTTTTTTTATTTGAAGCTTCATATCCCTTTCCCCGCCGGGCCCTGTCTTCCATGAAGTATTGCCAGGCGAGAAGGCATGGGGGGCTTTTACAGAAAAAAATTGACAATTATCACCTCCCCGGGCCGTTATCGGTTTTATCTTAGCACTGCACTAAAAACCACACTCAATATGTTTGAACAAAAAACCTTCCCCGGCCAAAGCCAAACCACTGGCATGCAGACAGAACTTCGGGAATGGGTGGACAAGATGGCCGCCTTCCTGCAACCCGAAAAAATCCACTGGGTGGACGGCTCGGAAGAAGAAAACCGGCAGTTGCTGGATTTGCTGGTTGAAAAAGGCACTTTCATTCGCCTGAACCCGGAAAAGCGCCCCAATAGTTATGCCTGTTTCAGCGACCCCAGCGATGTCGCGCGGGTGGAAGACCGCACGTACATCAACAGCCGCCTCAAGGAGGATGCCGGCCCGACCAACAACTGGGTCGACCCACGGGAGATGAAGGCCACTCTGGAAGGCCTGATGGAGGGTTGCATGCGGGGCCGCGCCATGTATGTCATCCCCTTCTGCATGGGCCCGGTCGGTTCGCCCTTCTCCCGCTATGGGGTACAGCTGACCGATTCCGAATACGTGGTGGTCAACATGCGCATTATGACCCGCATGGGCGCCGCGGCCCTGGAGGCCATGAACGGGGAATTTGTACGCTGCGTCCATACTGTCGGCGCTCCGCTGGAGCCCGGGCAGGAGGATGTTCCCTGGCCATGCAACCCGGAGGTTAAATACATTACCCATTTTCCCGAAGACCGGCTGATCGTTTCCTACGGCAGCGGTTATGGCGGCAATGCCCTGCTGGGCAAGAAGTGCTTCGCCTTGCGCATTGCTTCCAGCATGGCCCGCGAAGAGGGCTGGCTGGCCGAGCACATGCTCATCCTGGGCGCGGAATCGCCGGAGGGGGAAAAATCCTATGTGGCCGCGGCTTTTCCCAGCGCCTGCGGCAAGACCAACTTCGCCATGCTCATCCCGCCAGAACCTATGGGCAGGTGGAAGGTGACCACTGTCGGCGAAGATATCGCCTGGATACACAAGACCGACGACGGCAAGCTGTATGCCATCAACCCTGAGGCCGGCTATTTCGGCGTAGCGCCGGGCACCAACGCCAGGACCAACCCCAGCGCCATGGAAACCATCTCCAGGAATACCATCTTCACCAACGTAGCCATCACGCCCGACGGCGACGTATGGTGGGAAGGCCTGGCCAAGGAGCCGCCCGCCGGCCTTACCGACTGGCAGGGCAAGCCCTGGGATCCGGCCAGCGGCAAACCCGCCGCCCACCCCAATGCCCGCTTCACTGCCCCGGCTTCCCAGAACCCGGTGATCGACCCGAACTGGGAAAATCCGGAAGGCGTACCCATCGCCGCCTTCATCTTCGGCGGCCGCCGCAGCACTACCGTGCCCCTGGTACACCAGGCTTTCAACTGGAACTTCGGCGTATACCTGGCCGCCACCATGGGCTCGGAAATGACCGCCGCCGCCTTCGGCAACATCGGGCAGGTGCGGCGCGACCCCTTCGCCATGCTGCCCTTCATGGGCTACCATATGAGCGACTATTTCAACTACTGGCTGCAGTTTGGCCGCGACCTGCCCAACCCGCCGCGCATCTTCAGCGTCAACTGGTTCCGAAAAGATGACAAAGGCAACTTCCTCTGGCCGGGCTTCGGCGAGAACATGCGCGTACTGAAATGGATCATCAGCCGCGCCAAGGGGCGTACTTCTGCCGTGGAAAGCCCCATCGGGTGGATGCCCCGTTATAAGGATATGGACTGGGCCGGGCTGGAGGATTTCACCATCGATGACTTCGAGAGGATCATGGTCGTCGACCGCGAGGACTGGAAGCAGGAGATCATCGCCCATGAAGATCTCTTCGCCAAAGGCTATGACAAACTGCCCAAAGAGTTCTTCTTCATGCGCGAACTGCTGCTGTCCGCCCTCTGGCGTTCGCCGGAAAAGTGGGGGCTGGAGCCGGAAAGGGTGTAGGAATATGAAGGGCATGTTGTGTTCTGGTTGTCAGGCTGTAAAAATTTGTAATACGAACATCTTGGTTATACAAAACGGGCAGTTTATTTTTCTGTCGGTTCTTTAAAATCGTCAGTACTTGGCAAATCCTACAGATTCTGAACCGGGAGAGGCCGTACAGGCCCTGCAATCGGGCCGGACGGAGATGGTAGAAGTACTCTATGCGCGCTTTCGGGAAGATTTCTTCCGTTGGGCGGGCCGGCGTTTTCAGGGCAAAAGGGAAGATTTCGAAGATGCCTGGCAGGATGCTGTTATTGCCTTCTACGAACAGGCAACTTCCGGCCGGCTGACAAATCTGCGCTCCAGCCCGCGCACCTGGCTGTTCGCCGTCGGCTATAAGCGCCTGCTGCAGAATAAACGCAAAATGAAGCGCTACTTCTGGAAGGACGCGGCGGATCTGGCCCTGCTGAAAGACGCTCAACTCATCGAATATGAATGGGGCTTACCCTCAGCAGAAGAAAGCGCCCTGGTGGAAAGGAGTATGGGGATGTTGTCATCCCAATGCCGGGAAATCCTCATACAACGGTTTTACGAAGGGAAAAAGATACCGGAAATCCGGCAGGCTTTGAATTACAATTCCGAAAATACCGCCAGCGCCACGCTTTCGCGCTGCCTGAGCAAGTTGAAGGATATCGTCGCCGTGCTGGCGGGCAACCCAAAACAAACCGGAAATGGAGGCTGATCTCATCGAAGGTTATTTCCGCAACGAACTGACTCCGGGAGAACGCGCCGCTTTTGAACGAAGGCTGACAGCAGACCCGGCATTCCGGCGCGAAGTAGAGGAATATGGAAAAGCGATGCGCCTCATCCGGCTGCAGGGCCGGCAGGCGCTCAAAGCCCGCCTGGCCGAACGGGGCAGGCAACTGGACGCCGAAAAGGCCCGCTCCGGCTTCCGCCTGCCGTGGCGGATGGCCCTGTTCGTCATGGTTATGCTCGCCCTGGCATGGTGGTTTTGGGGCAGGCAGATAGAAGATTCCTCAACGCCATTGCCGGGTGCCGAGATCCGCAGGGATTCTGCCGAAACGCCGGCGCCGCCAACTCCCAACGCGGCAGAGCAGGCGGAACCGAAGCCCTCGGCTGGCGGCAGGCCTGCCTCCCCACCCTCTGCTGCTGAACCCTCCCCCTCCAATGAGCAGATCTTCGCCACTTACTTCCGCCCTTACCGGGACGAATCGCTGGAACCCACCGTCCGGGGCGAGGGAGAACCCACGCCGGAAGAGCAGTTCCGGCAATTGTACTGGGAGGGCCGCTACCGGGAAGCCCTGGCCGCTTTTGAGGCTTTGGAGAACGCATCAAAAAGCAACGGCAACCTGCAGTTCCTGCAGGCCAACTGCCTGCTGGCCACGGGGCAGGCAAAGGAGGCTGCCCTCGCTTTGGAAAACGTCCTTCGGACAGGCCGCAGCCGCTTCCTGCCGGAGGCGCAATGGCTGCTGGCGCTGGCTTATCTTAAAGACGGGAATAGAGGGAAGGCGAAGGCATTGCTACAGCAGATGGCCGAAGATGCCGGCTCGCCGAGGCGGGAGGAGGCGGGAAATTTGTTGGAGGGGATCGAGTGATCGTTACAGGGATACAGGCCTATTGCCTAAGCAGCATAACAATACAGCAATTCAGCAATGAAAAATACCTGGTTCATTTGCGGCATACTACTCTTTTCCACCCTTCCTTCCTTCGGGCAGGCCGATACCGCAGCAGTGGCACGGGAAGTGGACAGTCTGATACAGTTAGCCCACAACCTGTCCAACAAGCGGGAATTCGCGCAGGCGCTGGAAACCATGGCCGGCGCCAAACGGCTGGCTTTGGGCACATTCGGCAAAGAAACTGCCGTGTTCGGCAATGTCTGCTTTCAGTATGGGGTTATATGCCACCAAAAAGGCGACCACCGGGAAGCGGAAAAGTGGTTGCTCCAGGCCAAAGAAATCCGGGAAAAACTATGGGGCGGCGAGCACCTTGGTTATGCGGAGGTTTTATACCAGTTGGGAAGCGTTTACTACCACATGGGTAATAACTACGAGAAAGCCGAGCAGTGCTACCTTCTAATCAAAGCTATACGGGAAAAAAAACTGGGCAAAGAACATCTCGAGTATGCAGCAAGCCTGAATGGCCTGGGACTAGTGTATTTAAGGATGGGGAATTATGATCTTGCGGAGGCCTGTTTTCTGGAAGTGTTGGCCGTCAGGGAGAAGATTCTTGGCAGAGCAAACGGCACTTACGGGGGCACACTGAACAACCTGGCCATAGTATATAATTCAAAAGGAAATTATGAAAAGGCCGAAATTTTTTATAAAGAGAACATCAGAATTATTGAGCAGACGCTTGGTAAGGAAAACACCCGATACGCCGGAGGCATCATGAACCTGGCCAGCGTGTACCTGAATATGCGCGACTTCGAAAAGGCCGAGCCCCTCTTCCTCGAAGCCAGGAGCCGGTTTGAAGGGTTTCCGGACTATAACGCAATTCCAGCTTACATGTCTTTGATGGAATTTCTGGGCATGTTGTATTTTGAAACCGGGCAATACGGCCTGTCTGAGACATACCATCTCAAAGCCAAAGAATTGCGGGGCGGGATGCTGGGTAAGGAACACCTTTCCTACGAAATGAGCCTTGCCAAGCTGTCCGTTCTATACTGGAAAACCGGCCATTACGACAAGGCCGCACAACACTTTGCAGAAGCCGCCGAAATGCGGCGGCGCCTGCTTTCCGACGCCTCCCGGCACCTTTCCGAAAAGGAAGTGTACGCTTACGTCCGGAATTTTGAGCATGAACTGGATAAGGATTTTTCTTTTGCCGGCGCTGCTGTTCATGCCGTTCCTTCCTTTGCGGGCCCCTGCTACGACAACACCCTTTTTCACAAAGGTTTTCTGCTCAATATCTCGCATCGCTTCAGAAGCCGGAACGAAGCGGATCAGGAACTGGCGGAAAAACTATCCCGGCTAAAATCTATCCGGAACCTGCTTTCCGCTCAGTATGCACGGCCTCCTTCCGAAAGAGACAGCAGCCGGATGGCGGAATTGGAAGAGCAGGCCAACACCATTGAAAAGGAACTGGCCCGAACCATTGCCGGCTACGGCGAAATTGTCCGCCGGCTCAACTGGCAGGACGTACAGGCAGCCCTGAATCCGGGCGAAGCCGCCCTGGAATTCATCCGTTTCAACTACTACACCCCCGGGCCCACCGACAGCGTCCTGTACGCCGCCCTCCTGCTTAAGCCGGGAATGGAACATCCGCTTTTCATCCCCCTCTTCGAAGAAAGAGCATTGGAGGCCCTGCTTCCCCCGCTGGACAAGAACCGCTCGGAATACGTCAACAAGCTCTATCAGGACGAAAACCTGGCCCGGCTGCTTTGGGCGCCAATCGAACCGCATCTGCAGGGCGTCCAAAGGGTTTACTATTCCCCTTCCGGGCTGCTTCACCGCCTGAACCCCGGGGCTTTGCCTGTCGACAAACAGGGGGGCATACTCGCAGGCCGCTACGATCTCGTCGCCCTGGGAAGCACCCGGCAGTTGGCAGGGAGCGGTGTATCGGGGAGCGGTGTATCAGCCGGGGGCAATGATGCCATCCTTTTCGGCGCCATCCAATACGAAATGGACAGCACGGCTATCGCAGCGAAAGGCACGGAAGGATTTGACGACAGCCCACGCAGCTTGTCGTTTGCTGAAACAGACGCTACCCTGCGGGGCGGCTCCTGGAAGTACCTCAAACACTCGGAAAAAGAAACCGGCAATATTGCCTCTATCCTTGGAGCGGCAGGTATCCCGGCTACTGTTTTTCGAGGCTACGCCGCCACCGAAGAAGCCTTCAAGCGGATCGGCAGGTATGCTGCCTCCCCGCGCATCCTGCACCTCTCTACGCATGGGTTCTTCTTTCCGGAAGCCCCCTCCAGCCCTTCCGAGAGGGGAGAGTTGCCTGCATCGGGCTGGAGGGGGCTTGCCTCCGAACACCCCATGATCCGCTCCGGCCTCATCCTGGCCGGCGCCAACCACGCCTGGCAAACCGGCCGGCCCCTCGGCAACCGCGAG
>CAZAXA010000025.1:0-24468 GCA_964488965.1 uncultured Phaeodactylibacter sp.
GCGGGGTCGACCATGCCGCAGCCCAGGATTTCGAGCCAGCCGGTGCCCTTGGTCAGGCGGTAGTCCTTTTCCGTTGCTGTGCCCAGGTAGACGTCCATCTCGGCGCTGGGTTCGGTGAAGGGGAAGTAGGACGGCCGCAGGCGGATCTTCACTTCCGGGCCGAACATCTCGCGGGCGAAGTACAGCAGCGTCTGCTTGAGGTCAGCGAAGGAGACGCCCTCGTCGACGTACAGGCCTTCCACCTGGTGGAACTGGCAGTGCGAGCGCGCGGAGATGGTCTCGTTGCGGTACACCCGCCCCGGGGCGATGACGCGGATGGGCGGTTGCTGCCGGGTCATCACGCGGGCCTGAACCGGCGAGGTGTGGGTGCGCAGCAGGAGTTCCGTGCTGTCTTTCAGGTAGAACGTGTCCTGCATATCGCGGGCCGGGTGGTCTTCCGGCGTATTCATGGCGGTGAAGTTGTGCCATTCGTCCTCGATTTCGCGGTCGTCGGCCACGACGAAGCCGATGCGCTCGAAGATGCGGATGATGCGGTTCAGGGTGATGGCCACCGGATGGCGGGCGCCCAGTTCCAGCGGCTCGCCGGGCGCGGTCAGGTCGAAATCCTGGACGGCAGCCTGCCCGGCGGCGGCTTCCAGGCTGGCCTTGAGGGCCTCGTACTTGGCCTCGGCGGCTTCCTTCGCGGCATTGACGAGCTGCCCGTATTCCTTCTTCTGCTCATTGGCGATATTCCGGATTTCCCCGAACAAGGGCTTGATGATGTTCTTGGCGCCCACGTATTTAATCCGGAATTGCTCCAGTGCCTCCAGGCTGTCCGGCTGGGCGGCCTCGATTTCCGTTTTGATCTGCTTTACCTTTTCGAATGTTTCTGCTGACATAATAGCTTTGTGTTTTGGGGCAAAACCCGACAAGTTTCCCGGAGGGTGGCCTTTTCAGAAACTTGTCAGCTTTTGCCCTGCCCGAAAGGAAGGGCTTCTGTATGCGCTTATGAGCTTGTTTTGAATTTATCCTCAATCAACGGAACGAAAATTCTTCTGGTTCCGGTGGCTATGCAATTTTATCGGGGCCAAAGGTAAGGATTTTGTGGGAAAAAAGAGGGGACGGTGGGGATCAGCAGGAAGGATAGTACACTGATCAATTAAGATCAAATGGTGGTTCATTTGGTTGGTGTTTTATGTCCTGTTAAGTTAAGCGTCAATTTCCTATTGGCGTTTAACTTGATAGCTACCAGAGAGCAATTGGCGCTTAACGATATCTTTGGTAAAAACCTTTGAGGTTTTTGAAACCTCAAAGGCTTGAAGTTCCATCAACAGTTGAGAAAGCAAGATAAGCAAAAACAAGGTTTTTTGAAGCCTTTACCCAAATGGTAACCGTTTTGCATCAAAATCTGAAATTGATCTTTGAGTTGCCTGTATTCTACCGTACCCTGGCTTAGAGCGTGGAAGGCGCCACTTCAGGGCTCACTCACCTCACCAGCGCCACCTCCCCCTTCACCACTGCCACCCTGCCACTCTTGAGCAGCAACTCTGCGTAGCAGGCATACACTCCGGCAGGCAGGAGCGTTCCCCGGAAGCTGCCATTCCAGCCCAGATCCTCGCGGTTGGGCGCGAAGTTATCGCGCCGGAAGACCAGTTCTCCCCAGCGGCTGAACACCCGGAGTGTCTGCACCTGCTCTACTTCCGGGGCGGCGTAGACGGTGAAGAAGTCGTTGCGGCCGTCTCCGTTGGGGGAGAAGGCACTGGGCAGGTAGCTGCGAACGGTTGCATCCACATCGATCAACAGCTCATCCGACCCGGTGCATCCACTGCTGTCGCGGACGATGAGGCGGTAGCGGATGCTTTCCGCCGGGCGGGCAACGGGAGCGGGGCAATCGGTACAGTCCAGCCCTGAGGGCGGGGCCCACTCGTAGGCCGAAGGAGCGCCGGACAGGACGATGGGCGCAATGCGTATGCTGTCGCCCGGCCGCAGCGTGGTATCGGGCGGCAGGAGGATGCTCAGCGGCGCAGGCTCGCCGACCGTGACGGGGAAGGACTCCTCGCACTGCTCCTTGTCCCGGATGAAAACGATATAAGTACCGGACTCCAGGCCGGTAAAACGGTTTCCCGCCTGCCAGCGCTCCCCATCGAGGCTGTATTCGTAGGGCGGCGTACCGCCGGAGGGGTTGCTTAGCAAAACAGAGCCATCTTTGCCGCCGAAGCAGCTCGCTGGCATAGCGACGGGATCGGCAGCCGGCCGCGATATCGTGCCATACACCTGCCCGAAGGCCACGCTCCGGCAGCCGAAGCCATCGGTGACCGTCACAGAGTAGAAGCCGGGGCTCAGATCTTCGGCTGTGGCCGTCGTCTGCCCGTCGCTCCACTGAATACGGTAGGGAGGGATGCCGCCGCTGATCGCCACCGTCAGGCTGCCGGCAGAGCCGCCGCAGCCCAGATAGCCGGGCTGTACGGCCAGGGCCGCCGTATCCTGCACCACGAAATAGATGGTGTGAGTGGAATCGCAGCCCTGATATGAGGTATAGGTTTCGGAATAAATGCCCGTCCCGGCGACCGGCTGGCCGAAGACGTACCCTACTTCGCCCTGGCAGATGAACATAGACTCGGCGGTTTGAATATCCTCCAGGCTTGTGACTGAAAGGACGACGGTGGAATCGCAGCCGTTGGCCCCTGTGAAGGTGAAGGGCGCCGCGCTGCCGGGCGGCAACTCCTGGCCGTTGAAGGAATAGGCCTCACCGAAGCAGCTTTCCACCTCCAGAAAAACGAGGGCCGTATCAAGCGGGTGGACGCTGACCAGCACGCTGGAGTCGCAGCCGTTGGAAGCTGCGAAGGTGAAAATCTCCGACTGCCCGGGCTGCAGGAGGGCGCCGTTATAAGCCAGGCTCTCCCCCTGGCAGAGGGCGGTATCGATGGCAGTAAAAAAAGTATCGAGCCGCAGGGCGGTGGCCTCCACGATGGAGTCGCAGCCGGCGGCAGTGGTATAGCGGAATTGTTCCGACTGGCCGGCCTGCAGGCTGAGGCCTCCGTATTCCACCGTTTCCCCTGCACAAACGCCCAACTCGAGAAAGAGGTAAAAGGTGTCGAGAGCGGAAACGTTGACGAAGAGGCTGGCGCCGTCCGGCAATTGCAGGGTATCCGACTGACCAGGATAGAACAGCTGCCCTTCGATGAGCAGGGAATCGCCCAGGCAGAGGGCGGTGTCCAGAGTAGCGCCGCAGTTTTCTACGCTAATGGTTAGGCTGTCAACACTGAAGCAGCCGGTAGCGTTGCTTACTACCAGGGTATAGGTGGTGGCGGTATCCGGCATAGCCGTCGGCGTAGGGCAGTCAGCGCAGCTCAGGCCGGCGGCGGGCGACCATTGGTAGGTGTAAGCAGCGTCCTGCGGCGTGGACAGGCCGACGGTAGCGCCCGGGCAGACGCTGGTGTCCGGCGGCAGGCCGATGAGGATGGCGGTATCCAGCCTTATTTCAATGGTATCGCTCACTACATCGCCGCAGGCGGTGGCGGCCTCCACCCAGTAGGTTCCCGCCTCGAAGGCCGTATAGGTTTGCCCGCCGGCGCCGTCCTGCCAGCGGTAGGCGGCAAAGCCGGGGCCGGCGTCGAGCCGGAAGACGCCGTTCTCGCAGACACTGGTGTCCGGCCCCAGGTTGATCGGGGGGATGATCGTATCATAATCCGTGCTGTCGATATTGTTGGTGTAATCGCATTCGATGATATCCGTTACCGGGAAGCTGGCGGCAAGGTTGAATACCGGCGGCAGGGAGCCGTCATCATTGGCGATGCAATATAGCAGCCCCTGGGGATAGGGAACGGCGACGGTAGTTGTGAAACAGCCGCCGGGAAGGATGGCCGCCGGGAGGGTGAACCCGCCGGCGAGCACCACCGCGGCAGGATCAGCGGTGGGATTGCCGTCGTAAAAAGTGAAGGGCAGGCCGGCGGGCAGGGTGTCCGTGCCTTCGTTGCAGAGGCGCAAGGCGACGGCCAGGCTGTCGCCGTTGCAGTAGACGCTGTCGAGGGCGACGAGGGCGTCAACCGGGCTGGAAGCACAGAGGACGGTGGTGTCCAGGCTGCCGGGCGCCGGCTGCACGGCGTTGAGTTGCGGAGCGATGCCGCTGAAGGGCGTCTCACTCAGCCCGGCAGGTGCTTCCACGGCATCCGGCAACAGTTCGGTGCTGATGGGAATGGGCATGGCATAACCACAGTCATCGCCCGGGATAGTTCCATCCCCGGCACTGGCCCGGATGAGGATCATGTCTTCCGTGCCGCTCCCCCGGCTGCGGCCAACGATGTAGATGGAACTGCCGGCCAGCAGGATAGGCGAGCCGCTGTTGAAGGCAAGGTCTTCATCGCCAGGGCCGCCGTAGGCCATCGCCCAGAGGGCATTGCCCTCCTCATCTGTTTTTATAACCGTCAGGTCGCGGCTGCTGCCGACAGCGTAACCGTAGAGCAGGTAACCGTCCGGCGCGCTTGTCATTCCAAAGGCGCCCAGGGCGGCGTCATAACCATCCAGCGTATACCATCTGGCCCACTGCAGGTTGCCTGCAAAATCGGTTTTGAACAGGCCCGTACGCGAAGCCCCATAGAGGTCCGTGCCGTTGGGGTCGCCCAGAAAGCCGGTTACCAATCCATCCGGGGCTTTTTCCATGCAGAAGGCGTACATCCTGGCAGTGGCGCCGGCAGGCCTGATGTATTGTTTGGACCAGGCAATTTCCCCGTTGGCGCTAAAGGCGGCAATATTGGGGCGCATTTTGGGCTGCCCGGCGTTATGGGTAAAACGCGCGGGGCTGTAATAGACATCGCCTATCCATTCCATCTCGTAGCAGGTGGAGCTGCTCCCTGCCTGGTACTCCCGGCGCCAGTTCAGCGCGCCGGTATTGCGTTCAAATTCGGCAGTCACGGCAATATCGAACTGGGGGTAAAGCGTGCCGGTAAATTCATTGACGAGGACGGGGTCGGAGGAGGGAAAGGCCAGGCCGCCGCAGGCCAGGATATTCCCGTTGGTTGGATTGATGGAAATGTTGTTCAGCCTGGCTACATTATAAATGGTATTCGACCATAAGACCGCATCGTTTTCCGGGTCATAACAAAAAACGGTGGCATGGGTATTCGAATTGGAGCCGTACAGGTAGCCGTCGTCTCCCCGGATGAGTGCCCTGACCTGGTCGGAGCCTTCTGAAAAGTCGAAAGTACGTTGCCAGAGGATGCCCCCATCCGGCGCCATTTTGAGGATGGCGGCCTCTTCCCCGGCATAGCCGCCGACGAAGAAATTGCCGTCGCCTGAAGGGATGATGGTGAGGGCGCCTTCGTCCTGGCCAGAGGTTCCGATCAGCTCGGCGAAGGCGCCGCCGCAATCCGCAAAGCAGGGGCAGTCCTCATCCTCGCAATCGACCAGGCCGTCGCCGTCGTCGTCCAGGCCGTTGGCACATTCTTCGCAGGGGGCGCCGCAGAAGTTGGCCGTTAGCAACTGGGTAGGCCGGGGTGAAAGGGAGAACAACGAATCCGAGCGGATGAAGTCGTAGTCATGCGCATTGGAAGGCCCGTCGTAAGGGTTTTGCATATCGGCAAACTCCAGATCGATGGGCAGCAGTTCCTGGCAGCCGCCGGAGAGTTGCCCGTCGGAGGTGAGCCTCAGCACGAAGGCCTGTATGCCATCCGCATTGACCAGGCTGCCGGTGAGGTAAACGAGGCCATCGCGCACAAAGGCGCCTTCATGGAATACCGTTTCATTGCCGGTATTGGCCATCACCTTTGCCCAGCGGAGGGTGCCGTCCGGATCGGTTTTGATGAAAAAAACATCGCTGTCATTATTGGTTCCGCTCCGTATGTAGTTGCCGATGAGGAGGTAGCCGTCCTCCACCTGAAGGAGTTGCTCCACGCGTTCCTCCCTGGCGCCCGCGATATCCATCTGCCGGGCCCAGAGGATGTTGCCGTCCATGTCCGTTTTAAAGAGGGCGCACAGCACATCGCTCGTGGAAATGCCGCCGAAATCGCCCTGCCCCGCCACTACCAGCTCGTCGCCATCCAGCAGGATATCCTGGCCGTACAAGCGGGCCGGGAAGCCAGGCAGAGGCGCCAGGTAGAGCCGGGAGCCCGGCCACTGCTGTTCCCCGTCAAATGACAATTTAGCTATAGCGGGCCTGACAGCGCCGTCTCCGCTGCCATCGGTAAAGGTTCCGGTGGCGTAGATGGCGCCTTCCGCCAGGACGGCATTGCGGAAATAATCACAGGCTCCCAGGCCGATGTTGCGCTGGTTGAGCAGTTGGCCAGTGGTTTTGTCGACCGTGATGAAGGTAGCGTCGCAACCCGGCCCCAGCACCAGCGGGTTGACCTCCGACTCGCCCAGGATGATGTAGTAGGGAATATCCGCCCGGCTCAGGAGCTTGTAAAAGCGGTACTCCGGAAAAGAGGTAAAAGCATTGGCCCACAGCAAAGACTGGCCCTGCGGGCCGAACTTAAAGTAGTAGCTGCCGTTGAGGTTGCCCTCCTGCCGGGTGCTGCCAAAGAGGAAGCCCTCCTCATCCTCTACCAAATCCCAAACCTCTTCATTGTTGGAAAAGGGGAGCAGGTATTGCCACTCCATTTCTCCTTCCTGGCTGAACTTCAGGAGCAGGGGTTGCCCGTTGAGGCTGCCGCCGAGGTAATAGCCGCCATCAGCCGCCGGTTCCAGCACCCGGCCCCGCGCCTTGTCGCCGGGCAGGCCAATGGTGAAGAAATAAGACGGGCCACAGCCGCCGACGGAAGGCAGCGTAGCGGCGACTTCCAGGCAGTAAACGCTTTCACAAAGGCCGTTGCCGGCGGTGAGGCAGACGTTGAACTGGCCGGGCTGTGTGGTGTTCAGTTGAAAATCCGTTTCTGCGCCGGCCACGGTTCCGTTAATCCGCCAGGTATAACTGTCAGCATTGGCGCTGGTATTGGTAAAAGTGATGGTGGCTCCCGCGAGTACGCTGGTGGCGCTGGCGCTGAAGGAAGCCTGCACCGGGCAGAACACCTCGATGGCGAGGGTGCTGTCCTGAGGCAGGCAGTTGCCGAGGGAGGAAAAGGCCGTCAGGGTGACCTGGTAAGTTCCTTCAGTAGTGAATTCGTAGGAGGCATCGGTGGCAGTGCTGAAAATGACGCCGTCGATCTGCCATTCGTAGCTATCGGCGTTGATGGAGGAATTGGTAAAGATGATGGTAGTACCTACGGGCACACTGACAGCGCCGGCGCTGAAGGCCGCCACCTGCGGATCGGGGCAGGGGCCGATGCAGGCCGGCGAGTCGAGCAGGCTGCTGCGGATGTTCTCCACTACGGCCAGCATCCTGTCCTTCTGCCCCTGAGTGAAACGGTCGTAGCACTCCAGGCGGGAGTAGTCCATATAGTTTTCCTTCTGGTCGGGCTGATCGCCAAGCCCGCCGAGAACGGCAGGGCGGAAGGGGTTGTTGGCGCCAGGGTCGTCCTCATCGGTGCTGCAGGAGTTCATATCGGCATCGCAGGGCGTAGCGGCGGTGGTATTGTCGGGCGGCGTATCGCAGATGCGGTCGCCGCTGAGCTGGCAGTCGGCATTGGGGCAGCCGCCTTCGAAGGTGTGGTACAGGCCCAGGTAGTGGCCCATTTCGTGCGCCAGCACGGTGGAGCGGGAGGGGCTGCTGCCGGTGTAGCGGGCCTCCAGCACGATGCCGTCGTAGGGCTGCCCGTGAGCGCCGGGCAGGTAGGCATAGCCGGCCACCCCGCAGCCGTTGTTGTTGCAGATTTCCCGCACCACCCAGATATTGATGTACTGGCGGGGGGCCCAGCGGATTAGGTTCTTCAGCGCCTGGTCTTCGATATTATAGTTGAGTTCGGTAAGCGAAGATTGCACCCGGTTGATGCCGGTGGTGGCGGCGCCCCCTGGATCGCGGCGCGCCAGGCAGAAGGCGATCTCAGTGTCCACGCCGGTGGCGGGGTTGTAATAGCCCACGTTGGCGAAGGCGTCGTTGAGGTGCTGCAGGGCCTCGGCCACCTGAGCGTCGCTGATGTTCTCACCGCCGTTGTCGTGGACGATGTGGAATACCACCGGCAGGGTATGCCGGACAAGGAGGCCGCGCCGGGCGGCAGGCTGCCGGGCGGCTGCATAGAGCAGATTCTCCACGCGCTGAGAGGCACGGCGATAGGCTTCGTCCCGCTGTGCCTTCTGCCGGTGCAGATCGTGCTGGGCGCAGAAGCCGGCAGGCTCTTCCGGCGCAGTGGCGAGAGGGGGAGCGGCGGGTTGGAAGAATGCGAAAAACAGGAGTATAGGAAGGATAAGCGTCAAGGGTGTTTTCATGAGCGCTGGTGTTGAAAGTTACGGTGAAGTTACGGTTTAACCGGGGGAAAAGGAAACCCTTCGGGACAACAAACAACGCGCAACAAACAACATCTTTCTAATAATACCCCTCACCGCCATAATGATCATACGGCCTTTCATCGCTGGGCGAAGGGTAGCGGAAGCGGAAGTACAGGCCGGCCGCCGCCCCGAAGGCGAAGCCCCCGATATGCGCCCACCAGGCCGGGCCGCTGCTTTGGGCGGTATGTACCTCCAGGGAAGCTGTGCCGCTCATCCACTGCATGGCGATCCAGAAGCCCAGAAAAAAGATAGCCCGCATGCGGAAGATGAAGAAGAAGAACCAGATTTTGATACGGGAGGCCGGAAACATGATCAGGTAAGCGCCCATCACGGCGGAGATGGCGCCGCTGGCGCCGATGACCGGTACGGTGCTGTGCCAGTTGAAATAGATGTGGGCAAAATGGCCGGCCAGCCCCCCGGCCAGGTAGAACAGAAGGAAGCGCCCGTTGCCGATGATGGCCTCGATATTGTCGGCGAAGACCCAGAGGAAGAGCATATTGCCCACCAGATGGCTCCAACTGCCATGCAGGAACATGCTGGTGAAAAGCGTCATCAGGTTCTCCCCCTGCACCGTCTCCGCAGGTACCGAGGCGAACTGGCCGGCCAGCATGTCCTCGAACTGTAACTGGTACAGGAATACCACGATGTTCGCAACGATGAAAGCGTAGCTAAAAATCGGGAAGTGCCCGCCTTTGACCTGATCGTCGCCAATTGGAAAAAACATGCGCAAAAGCTTGCGTTAGAAAATTATAGCCAGCCGGCAAGTTAAATAAAAAATAAATCCGACGTCAATGAATTATGGTAAAGGCCGACAGCCTTTGGGGCAGAGGCCGGGCCATAATTCATTGCCCCGGAAAGCCGAACTTGTTTTTTAGGCTACCCGTCTAACGTTGGACAATGATGTTTTCATCCTACGCGAAACGGGAATATAGATTCCCGTGGTTTACCTCTCCAGGGCAGCGCAGGAATCTATATTCCTGCTTCTCTGTCCAACGTTAGAAGGGTAGCCGTTTTTTACTCAATACTATTCACTTCTTCCTTCACTGCCGGGTAGCGTAGGCTCTGAAATACTTGCACTCTTTAACAAACATCTGGAACATCGGCGTCTCTGAGTAGTAGCGCAGCAGCAGGTCAAAGTTCTCGAAAGTCTGGGTAGCGCCCGGCCGCCAGCGGTTGAGGTAGTACTCATTGCGCTCGCACTTGGCGGCCATGAAGGTGGCCCGGGCGCCGAAGTCCAGGCTGTCGGTGGCCATGCGGGCGCGTTCGAAATAGTACCGCGCCTGCCTGCAGTCGAAATGCTCGCGGTTGCCGTAAGGGAAGCGGGGGTGGGGAATGACATCGTCGCCATCCTGCAGGAAGTCCGGGTTAAGGCTGGCGCCGCTGCGGTAGTAATCCATGGCCTTCCAGGAATAGCTGAAATAAGACATGTTGTACAGGGCCAGGCCGATCTGGTAGTAGTTGATGGCGGCGGTATTGCCCGTAGATGCCCGGGCGCCGTATTCCAGTTCCAGGAGGTACTGCAGCAATTCGCCCTTGTTGTAAGGGGTGATGTTATCCGGCCAGCCTCGCATGCAATCCACACAGTCGTTGATGCGGTCAATAAAAGGATAGTAAAGGCCGAAATTATCCCATTCGGCCCGGGGCATCTGTTTATAGGTTTCCAGGGCGGCGCCGAAATCGTAGGTATTCATGAGGCAGGTAGCCTTCATGTCGAGCAGGTCGTAGAGGAAGGTGCTGTCGCCCTGGGCCACGAGCTGGTCTTCCAGCCTGGTGCGGTTAGGTTCCAGGCAAACGGCGATGAGTTCGTCGAGAATGTTCAGCTGTGGGTTGGGTTTCAGTTCCGAAAGCTTGTACTGAAAAAGGAAGGCCTTGCCTGGAAAGCCGTTCTGGGAATACAACTGGTACATCTTGTCGTCGGTGAAGTCGGTGAAGTCTTCATTTTCCTGATACCTGTTGTCGATCCGCCGGATGTAGGCGATCTCGTTTTCCATACTGTCCGTGATGGACTGGTACTCGCTGATCTGCAGGGCCAGTTCGAACACCCTCAGCTGTTTGTCCAGCAGGGAGTTTTCATCCACCATCTCCCGAGCCTGGCGGAAGGAGGCCCGGGCGTCGTAGTAGTTGCCGGAAAGGAAGGTGAGGTAGCCTTCGGCCAGGCGCCAGAGGGGGGCCTCGGCAATAAGCCCTTCATCGAGCGCCTGGGTGACGAAGTGCTGTAATTCCACGACCCGCCTTCCGGCATCTTTAGAGGGGATGCCGTGGAAGTATTCATTGCGGCGGCGCTTGTCGTTGAAAGAGGCGCCCAGGAGGTGTTTTTCCAGCTTTTTCATCTCCTGGATGAGGAGCAGGTTCAGATAGGGGCTGTTGGGGTTCAGGTTGTAAATGTTGCGCATCTCTACCAGCAGCTTACTGTTGGGATGGTTGGCGCGCATGGCATAGAGGGTAGCCCGCTCCTGGTCGTTCTCACAGCGCAGGAGGCATTGCCGCCACTCTTCATCGTCCTTGATGCGGAAGCTGTTGTAGGCCGATTGCTGTTTGCTGGGGCAGTTTTCGAAGATGCGGGAGAAGAGGTAGGCCGCTTCCACATTATTGCCCAGGGCCATCAGCGCGCCGGCCTTGTGGCCCAGTATCCAGTATTCGATGATGCTGGGATCGTTATTGATTCTGGGCATCAGGTAGCCGTACAGATCCAGCACCAGCTGGTACTGTTTGCTGTAGTGAGCCAGGCGGATGATCTGATAGGCGTAGCGCAGTTTTATATAGTCCGACCTGGTGTGGCGGAAAGCCTGCATGCCCTCGTCGATGAGATCCTGCATGCGGCTGCGGGCCGCATTGGGCGCATCTTTCCAGGCGTCGCTCCCGGTAACCAGCGGCTCGCATTGCTTGGCGTAGATGAGGTAGTCGACCGTCTCCAGGCATTTGTTGCGCTGAAGGTATCGGGCGAAAGTATTTTCCCTCAGGCGATAGCCGATGGCGAGCTTCGGGTTCCGAATGGCCGCCCGCAATTGCCCCAGGTCGCCTTCCGTGGCCTGATAGACCAGCACGCCGATATCCTGGAAACGGGGTACTTCACAAAAGCGCTCGTGCCACTCCTCGATATTGCCCTGCACCTGCGGGTTGCCCTTCTGGCGATAGTATTCTTCCAGCGCCTCGAAGTCGACAAAAAAGAGCGCCCCCCTGGTTTCCGGGTTGAGAATGAGCGGGCTGATAAAGGAATAACCGGAAAAGGGCGGCCTGGTGCGGCAGTCGTCGGCCTCGGGGCCTGGCGGCAGCCAGGCCAGGAGGAGGGTGGAAAAGGCGGTCAGGAGGCTCAGCCGGTGTATCATGGGGAGGTGGTTTTTTAGGGGTTGAATATAGGAAAAGAAACATCGTACTCATAACCAACAATCAGGAACCAGCAACCATTATAGATGACGCGGCTTAGAATGTTAAAAACAGAAGTAGCTTCTAAGCCGGCCACTATTAAGTTCGCGCTTACGGAAAATTCACATTCTATGCCGCACGAACTATAACTTTCAGCGCTCCCTCCCCAACACCTCCCCCAAACTATCCAGCAGCCCGGCGGGATAACGGCTGATCACCGTACTGTCCAGGTGGTAGTAAAGAAGGGGAAGCGTATCCGGCCAGGGCAGGCGGCGGAGGCGCTCCGCTGCGGCCAGCAGTTGCTCCGGCGCAACGGCCTCCAGGCGGATGCGGTCGCCGGCGTAGAGGTAGTGGCCTTCCAGGAAAGCGCCTTCCGCCACTTCAAAGCGGCCTTCGCCCAGGGGCCTGAATTTGGGGTTGCCGGCCAGCCTGCCTTCATCCAGGTTATTGATCAGCTTGATCATCTCCCCGTCGCGGAAGAGGACGCCCCAGCGGAAAAGGGGCAGGGCCAGGCCCAGGGGCAGCGGATAGGCCTCATAGCCTTTCAGATAGAGCCCGGCGGCTTCCAGGTTGAGGATAGAATTGGGTTCTTCCCACTGCTGCAACTGCCCCATATTGTAAAACATCAGAATGCCCCTGTCTGCGGGAGGGACGCCGGTGCGGCCGGGATAACGCGCCTGGTGCAGGCGTATGGTCGCCGAAAGGATGACGCCCCTGTCCCTGAGCTTTTCCCTCAGGCGGCCCATCAGCCGGAAATAGGCCTCCCGGGTACGGCCCGCCCAGTCGCAGTCTACCTGTATTTCCCTGATGCGCAGGCTGCTGTCCTGCGTCGCCAGGCTGAAGATTTTGTCGTGGATTTTATCGGCAAGATCGTCCACCTGATCTTGTGGAAGGCGCTCCAGGGTGCGGTTGGTAATGAACACGGCAGGCGCCAATTCCAGCCCAACATAAGTTTCCGGATACAATTCTATCTGCGCCAGCGGCACAGGGCCCTGCTGTTCGGGATCCCAGTCCACATCGAAAAATTTGGCGTACAGGCGGCGAACGCCAAGCTCCGACAACAAGGCCCGCTCGGCGGGGCTCAGCTCCAGGCGCGTCTGCCAGTGGTAAAAGGCGGGGATGACAACCCTTTCTTTGGGCTTCTGGCAGGAGAACAGAAGAAGAAGCAGGACGGCGGACGGCGGGCGGCAGGCCAATGCACCAATGCACCAATGCACAAATGCACAAATCCAGGAAACGGCGCCGACAATATAACCATTTGACAATTCAGCCGGACAGCCGGGCGGCGAGGGGCGACATCCCAAAAGCGGTATCCTCTTATCCATAAACTATTGTTTTCCGGGCAACCCAATCAACTAAATCAACCCCTCCCTGATCAGGTCGTGCAGGTGGACGAAGCCGAGGTATTGGCCCTCATCACCGACGACGACGAGTTGAGTGATGCTGTTTTTGCGCATGATCTGCAGGGCCCTGGCGGCCATATCGTCTTTGTGGATCACTTTGGGAGTGGCGGTCATGATATCGCGGGCGCGGAGTTGGTCGAGGCCCAGCCCCCGTTCGAGCATGCGGCGCAGGTCGCCGTCGGTGATGATGCCGCAGAGGCGGCCCTGCTGGTCGAGCACGGCGGTAGCCCCCAGGCGTTTGGAGGTCATCTCCATGATGGTTTGCCGGATACTTTCCTCCTCCCGGACAGCAGGCCTGGCGTTTTGCGGATAGAGGTCGTTTACCCGCAGGTAGAGTTGCTTGCCGAGGGCGCCGCCCGGATGGAACTGCGCGAAATCCCGGGGTGAAAAGCCGCGCAGGGCCAGCAGGGCGGTGGCCAGGGCGTCGCCCATGGCGGCCTGGGCCGTCGTGCTGGCCGTTGGCGCCAGGTTGTTGGGGTCTGCTTCCTGTGGCACGGGGGTATGCAGCACGTATTTTGCCTGCCGGCCCAGATAGGAATCCAGCTTGCTGACCATGCCGATGAGGGTGCCGCCCAGGTTCCTGAGCAGGGGTACCAGCACCTTGATCTCCGGCGTCTCGCCGCTTTTGGAAATACAGAGGACAAAATCGTGGTGCTGGATCATGCCCAGGTCGCCGTGGATGGCGTCGGCGGCATGCATAAAAAGAGCGGGGGTGCCGGTAGAATTGAGCGTGGCCACGATCTTCTGCCCCACCAGCGCGCTCTTGCCGATGCCCGTGACCACCAGGCGGCCCCTGCATTGAAAAATAGCCTGAACACAAGCCACAAAAGAGGCGTTTATACTGGATTTAAGAGCCTGGAGCGTCTCTGCTTCGATCTCTATCGTACGCAGCGCTGTTTTTGTGATCAATACTTCAGAAATCACTTTGAATTTTGTATTTTTGGAAGCTTTTTGAAAATGTGGATAAAAAATCCCCCAGGAAGCTCCTTAAACCGATGATTTTGTTTATATTAACTCAGTTTGTGAACGCCCTGCCCCCAAAGTAAAGCCAAGCCACAAAATAAGTCAAAAATCAGAACTTGCGAGCCATGACAGTGACGAAAGAAACCTTGCACGATGCGCTACAGAAATACTTTGGGTTCGACAGTTTCAAAGGAAAGCAAGAATCTATCATCAAAAGTGTCCTGACCGGTAAAGACACTTTCGTGATTATGCCCACAGGAGGCGGCAAATCCCTTTGTTACCAGCTTCCCGCCCTGATGCTGAAAGGCACTGCGATCATCATCTCTCCTCTCATCGCCCTGATGAAGAACCAGGTGGACTCCATCCGCGGCTACAGCCAGAACGACGAAGTGGCGCACTTCCTCAACTCTTCCCTGACCAAAGCCCAGATGAAGCAGGTCAAGCAGGATATTTCCGACAACAAGACCAAATTGCTCTTCATCGCCCCTGAAACCCTGACCAAAGACGAGAACATAGAATTTTTCCAGCAGGTGGACGTCTCCTTTGTCGCCGTGGACGAGGCCCACTGCATCTCGGAATGGGGCCACGATTTCCGCCCCGAATACCGCCGCATCCGGGCTATGCTCGACGCTATCGGCCCCGATATCCCCGTGGTCGCACTGACGGCCACCGCCACGCCCAAAGTACAGTCGGATATCGTAAAAAACCTGGGCATGGAGGGGCACAATACCTTCATTTCTTCCTTCAACCGGGAGAACCTTTACTACGAAGTGCGCCCCAAAGGTAAAAAGGAACAGACCATCAAGCAGATCATCCAGGTCATCAAAGGCATGCCGGGCCAGTCGGGCATCATCTACGTGCAAAGCCGGAAATCGGCCGAAGAGATCGCCCAGGCCCTGGTGGTGAACGACATAAAAGCAGCGCCTTATCACGCCGGGCTGGACGCCAAAACCCGCAGCACTACCCAGGATAATTTCCTCATGGAAGAGGTAGACGTCATCGTCGCCACCATTGCCTTCGGCATGGGTATTGACAAGCCGGACGTCCGCTTCGTCATCCATTACGATATCCCCAAAAGTATAGAGAACTACTACCAGGAGACCGGACGTGCGGGCCGCGACGGCCTGGAGGGAAGGTGCGTAGCCTTTTATGCCTACAAGGATATCCTGAAACTGGAAAAATTCCTGCGCGATAAGCCGGTGGCCGAACGGGAAATGAGCGCCCAGCTGATGCAGGAAGTGATGGCCTACGCGGAAACCACTGCCTGCCGCCGCCGGTTTCTGCTCCACTACTTCGGCGAAGAGTTCGATGAACACCACTGTAATAAGATGTGCGACAACTGCCGCCATCCGAAAGAGAAGATCGAAGTGAAGGGCGAAATGACGATCGGCCTGAAGTCCATCCTGCAACTGGATGAGAACTATGGCATCAAAACCCTCATCAATTTCGTCCGGGGGAAGGATACCAAAGAGGTTAAAGATTTCGGCTTCAACCAGAAACCATTGTTCGGCGCCGGTAAGGATAAAGACCCCACCTTCTGGAGTTCTGTCTTCCGCCAGGCCATCCTTAACGACCTGGCCCGGAAGGACATCGAAAGCTACGGCCTGCTTAAAATGACGGACAAGGGCCGCGCCTTCCTCGAAAAGCCGCACTCCTTCAAAATCCCCATCGACCACAACTACGAAGTGGAAGCGGCAGAGATCGCCGAATCGGCCAAAGGCGGTACCGCCGTTCTGGACGATACCCTGATGAAAATGCTGAAAGACCTGCGCCGCAAGGAGGCAAAAAAACACAACGTGCCTCCCTTCGTCATCTTTCAGGATCCCTCGCTCGAAGATATGGCCACGCAGTACCCTATCAGCATGGACGATATGGCCAACATCACGGGCGTGAGCAAAGGCAAGGCCATGCGCTACGGCTGGCCGTTTGTCCAACTGATCAGCGAATACGTTGAGGAGAACGATATCGAGCGCCCTAACGACCTGGTCGTCAAACAGGTAGCCAACAAATCCAAGGTGAAGATCAATATCATCCAGGGTATCGACCGGAAGGTGCCGCTCGAAGACCTCGCCGACACCAACAACCTCAGCATGGAAGAACTGATGGAAGAACTCTATTCTATCGTCACTTCCGGCACTAAGGTCAACATCGACTACTACATCGACGATAATGTCGATGAGTATTCCCGGGAGGATATCATCGGCTATTTTATGGCGGCGGCCACCGATTCGGCAGATGAGGCTTATCAGGTGCTGAAAGAAGACGATATCACGATGGAGGAAATCCAGTTGGTGCGCATCAAGTTCCTGTCGGATATGGCGAATTAAAAGATGGCCGAATGGCTATATTATTGCTGGATGGCTGTATTGTTGCCGATGGCAGCCCGCAGCCCCTGACCGCCGAACCATCCAGCCATCCAACAATATAACCATCCAACCCCATGAAGATCATCATCATCAACGGCCCCAACCTCAACCTGCTGGGTACGCGCGAGCCGCATATCTACGGCCGGCAGAGCTTTGAAGACTACTTCCTCAAACTGCAGGAGGAATACCCGCACATCACGCTCCATTACTTCCAGAGCAACTCCGAGGGCCGGCTCATCGACAAGCTGCACGAAGTAGGTCTCACCTACGACGGTATCGTCCTCAATGCCGGGGCCTACACCCATACTTCCATCGCCATTGCCGACGCCATCGCCGCCATCCGCACACCTGTCATCGAAGTGCACATCTCCAATGTGTATGAGCGGGAGGCCTTCCGCCACCACTCCTGCCTGTCGGCCAACTGCCGGGGCATCATCGTAGGCCTGGGGCTGAAAGGGTATGAACTGGCCATCCGGTTTTTTCTGGAATGAGGCTGACAATAAGCTATACCGGCAGAGTGAAACTTATCCGGGAATGATTGGCAGGGCCTTTTAACACGGCCATCCTGATCAACTTAATCAGCCCAATCCCCCCCCTTTTTCCTTTCATCAATCCCTGAGTTGCTCCAGCATCTGCCGGGCGTTGCTGTTGCCGGGGTTGATCTCCAGGGATTTTTTATAGTGTTGCCTGGCCATAGCCGTATCGCCGGACTTGTAGTAGGCTTCGGCCAGGCTGTCGTGTGCGTTGGCGGAAAAGGGATGTTCGTCAACATTATAGCTGAAAGCCGTGATGGCCTCTTCGGTATGCCCTCTTTCCAGGAACAGGTAGCCCACCTGGTTGATCTCCCACTCGCCGAAGTAAGCTTTGGAACTGTTGAGCAGTAATTTGAACTCTTTATATGCCGCTTCGGCGCCGCCGTTCTCCATGGCCTGCACTACCAGCCGGGCGCCATCGGGTAGTGGCGGCAATACTTTTAACAGTTCGATCTCCCAGAGGACATAATCCCCTGGTAAGGACAGGCGGGAAGCATTGCGCATAGCTTCCCGCAGGTCGGCCATAGGAATATGGAAGCGGTATTTGCCTCCCGGCTGCATAACGCTGAAAGCAGACTGGAAGGACGAAGGCAATTCTGAAATTAGCTGATAATCCGGCACGCCGATCTTATAGGTGGAAACGATCACGCTGCCGTTGATATCGGAAAGCTGATTGTGAGTCAGGGCGCCGCTGTTACCGCTGAGCTGAGGCCCATTGCCCGGGCTGAGCACCTGGTATGCCCAGCCGTTGGGCGTATTCATCCTGGGTTGGGCAGCAAGCCAGCCACATAGGCACAACAGAAGGCATAGGGGGGATAGCCGTCTCATACAGTGTGGTTTTTAATCGTTTAGATAAATTTTTATATGAAATTAATCTAAATTTCTTAGACGGCCTTTAATGCAGGCACGCTTTAACATTTTAAAAAAACTGTAATGCCTGCCTCTTCAATCTTCCCAGGCCTCTTTTGTGAAGCGCAGGTCGAGCAGGCGCAACTGCCGGCGCTTGCCCATTCTGATGGTTTTTTTCTTAAAAAGCGCAGGGAGCGCCAGAGACAACCCGATGGAGCCGGCGGACACTATGGCGTCCGACCAGCGGTAGTAGGTGTCGTCATCTCCATCTATGGCAGTGCCGATGGCGGCAAAGCCCGACCAGCTCACACCAAAAATGAAGAGAGACAGGCCGGCCAGCCGGGGCCAACTGCGCTCGTATTGCAAAGCGGAGATATCATAGACATTGACGTAGCGGTCGTCCAGGACCAGCAGGCTGTCCTCCACCTTTATGTCCATGATATAGCCGCTGTGAAAAATATCTTCTCCCCTGAGTTGATAGGATAAGGGCGCGCCGATGAATATTTTCTTTACCTCGGGCTTACCGTATTTTTCGATCTGCAGGACCTTCTGGGCCGGAAGCTGGCCGCAGGCCAGGAGCAGTAGCAGGGTATTCAGGAGGATGCGCATAGGATTGCGGGTTTGTTTCAAACGGTTTCTCAAAGGTAAGGAATATGTGGCAGGTTTGAAGGTTGGATGGAATGCTGAGAGAAATGCATGGAAATGTAAAATTATTTCCGTCCATATGCCTGTTTCTCTATTTCGGCCTGTTTCCGGACTCCTGTTTCTTTTTCAGAAAACGGCGGATCATCTGCTGCACAGCACGTTCGATCTCAGCAAAGGGAAGGGTTTCCTGGGCCACGTAGATGGCCATGAGGGCATACTGCCGCTCTTCTTTTTCCAGGGCGCGGTACAGGCGGTGCTTATTCAGGCGCCAGGCTTCGCGCAACTGCCTGCGGATGCGGTTGCGCGCTACGGCCCCGGGGAATTTTTTCCTGGGGACGCTCACCGCGAATTGGGCCGGAAAGGCGCTGCGCCGCTCTTCCATGGGCATATAGACCAGCCTCAGCGGGTATTGGCCGAATGACTTCCCGGTCTTGAACAGAGCGCCGATCACCTTGCGGCTCTTCAGGCGCTCCCCTCTCTGGAATGTATATGCTGGCATGATCCTGCAAAGTAGCTGATTTAGCGGCTTTTAGCCCGGGGATCTGAAAAAAAATTAAAAAAAGTTGGAAAATCCTTATGGAATTTTTCGATTTCTGCGACTGATATTATGAGAACACTTTTTTCAACTTCTTAAAACCCCCAAATTATGGAAAAGAACACTCGTTTTGCCGAAACGGTCAAAGGAGATTTCCGAACCTATTTTTTCGACCTCAGGGGCTCAGAAAAAGGAAACCCCTATCTGCTCATCACCGAAAGCCGCAAAAGCAAGGAAGTGGAAGGCGAATTTGAAAAGTCCCGCATCCTGGTCGGAGAAAAGGACTTCGAAAAGTTCGCCGAGGCGCTGAACAAGGCCATCCGGCATCAGCAGGAAGCATCCGGCAGCCCTGAGAACTAATGGAGCTGAATGCGTTACTGTAATTTTCAGAAGAGGCAGGCCCGTTATTTTCGCAAAGGGGAGGGCCGCCTCCTTTCCAAAACCATAACGATCATGGAAAATTATACACCTGCTACCCTGGGCATCAAGAGCTGGGCGGAAGAAGACCGCCCCCGGGAAAAACTGCTGATGAAGGGCAAGGGCAGCCTCTCCGATGCCGAACTGCTGGCCATCCTGCTGGGTTCCGGTTCCCGGGAGGAGACCGCCGTCGGGCTGGCCCAGAAAATCCTCCACTCCATCGGCAACAACCTTAACGAACTGGGCAAATGCTCCCTTGCCGAACTGCAGAAGTTCAAGGGCATTGGCGAGGCCAAGGCCATCACCATCGTCGCGGCTATGGAGGTGGGGCGGCGGCGCCAGTTCTCCCGCCTCCACGAAAAGCCGCAGATAACGTGCAGCCGCGATGCCTTCAACGCCATCGCCCCCATGCTCGTAGACCTTCCTCACGAAGAATTCTGGATGCTGCTGCTCAACCGGGCCAACCGCGTCCTGAGCCGCGAACAGGCCAGCCAGGGCGGCATGGCCGGCACCGTGGTCGACGCCAAGGTCGTCTTCCGCAGGGCCATCGAAGGGAAGGCCACCTCCATCGTGCTTTGCCACAACCACCCTTCGGGCAACCTCAACCCCAGCCAGGCCGACATCGACCTGACGCGCAAACTCAAAAATGCCGGCGAGATCGTGGATGTCCTCGTACTGGACCACCTGATCATAGGAGAGGGAGGGTACTACAGCTTCGCCGATGAGGGGTTGCTCTGAACGGTAAAGTGCCTGGAGATACATGGAAATACAATAAAAATTCGTGGAATTCGTGGAAATGCGCGGCTATAGAACTTATCGCCCCTTCTCTTGTTCCCTAAATTAGTGTCTGACAGTCACTGCAAAAGTACCCAGAACCTGAATTAATGGCATCACTCGACAAGAACAAGATCGATCTTTATTTACTGGGCAGGGTGCTTGCCCTGGCAAAACCCTACCGGGGGACTTTCATCCTGTCGGGCGTGCTGGCCGTGCTGCTCGCGCCGCTGGCCACGCTGCGCCCCTACCTCGTCAAGGAGATGGTAGACAACTATATCTTCGTCAGCGACATGCAGGGGTTGACGCGGATGGCCCTGCTGCTCTGTGTCCTCCTGATCCTGGAAGCGGGCTTCCGGTATGTGTTCATCTATTCCACCAACCTGCTGGGGCAGTCCGTCATCCGCGACCTTCGGGTGCGCATCTTCCGGCATATCACCAGCCTGCGCCTGTCCTACTTCGACCGCACGCCTATCGGCACTTCCACCACCCGTACCATCAATGATATCGAGGCCATCAATACCGTTTTTTCTCAGGGTTCGATCACCATCATTGCCGACCTGCTGACCCTGGTCACCGTCCTGGCAGTCATGTTCTACACCAGCTGGAAGCTGACCCTCATCTGCCTGACGGCCATGCCCTTCCTCATCGTTGCCAGTTACGTGTTCAAAGAAAAGGTCAAAGTGGCCTTCCAGAAAGTGCGCTCCCAGATCTCCCGGATGAACGCCTTTCTGCAGGAGCGCATCACCGGCATGCGCATCGTACAAATCTTCAATGCCGAGGCGCAGGAGATGGAAAAGTTCAAAAAGATCAACCGGGAGTACACCCAGGCCAACCTGGACTCCATCCTTTACTATGCCGTTTTCTTTCCGGTGGTGGAGATCATCGCCGCTTTTTCCCTGGGGCTGATGGTCTGGTGGGGAGCGCAGGATGCCCTCCGCGCCGGCGGCGTGACGCTGGGCGCCCTGGTGGCCTTTCCCATCTTCCTCGACATGCTCTTCCGGCCCATCCGTACGGTAGCCAACAACTTCAACACCCTGCAGATGGGGCTGGTCGCCTCCGAACGGGTGTTCAACGTACTGGACAAGAACGACCAGATCGAGAACAACGGGGCCATCCGGCCTGAAAAACTAAAGGGAGAGGTTGAATTCGAGAACGTTTTCTTCGCTTATAATGCCAAAGACTACGTGCTCAAGGATATCAGTTTCCGGATCAGGCCCGGAGAAACGCTGGCCATCGTAGGCAGCACCGGCTCGGGTAAAACGACCATCATCAACATACTGAACCGCTTTTACGAAATCCAGAGGGGAAGCATCAAAATTGATGGCGCCGACATCCGGGATTTCGAGCTGGAAGCCTTCCGCCAGCGCATCGCCATCGTCTTACAGGACGTGTTCCTTTTCTCCGGTTCGGTCTTTGAGAACATCACCCTGCGCGACCCCCGTTTCTCCCGGGAGGAGGTCATCGAGGCTTCCCGGATGATCGGGGCGCATGAGTTTATCGAAAAGCTGCCGGGAGGTTATGATTACAAGGTGATGGAACGCGGAGCTACCCTGTCAATGGGCCAGCGGCAGCTCATCTCCTTCGTCCGGGCCCTCGTTTTCAACCCGGATATCCTCATTCTGGATGAAGCCACCTCATCTATCGACCCGGAAACGGAGTCGGTCATCCAGTACGCCATCGAAAAGCTGGTTGCCCGGCGCACTTCCATCATCATTGCCCACCGCCTGAGCACCATCCGGCATGCCGACAACATCATGGTGCTGAGCAAAGGCAAAGTGGAAGAATTCGGCCCCCACGAAGAATTGCTGAGAAATGAGGACGGCCACTACCGCAGCCTCTATGAAATGCAGTTCCTTCAGATGGAGGAGGGATAAAGAGGGGAGCGCCGGGATGGCCGGCGGCTGTTCAGCAATATAACGCCATTAAAATCTTTCCTCACTAATGGTTCGGACGAGAAAGAAACCATCGTCGCCCTGCTGTTGGTAGAGCGGCATGAGGATGCGGCCGTCGGCCTGGGCATAGATGGGCCCGTGACGGTCATGGGCCAGCAATTCCCCCTGCTTTACCGGTTGAAAGTTTTCGTAGTCCGGCATCATGTGGAAATCGTCGCCCGCCTTTATTTCGTGGCACATGATCAGTTCCAGCACTTTGGGCAGGCCCCTGGAGTATTCGATCAGCAATTTATCGTGCCGGTTTTCCACATGTTCGGCCCTTATGCAGCCGATGGTGCGCATGCAATTGATGATGGCGGCGATAGCCCGGTTGACGGACAGGATTTCGTTGTGTTGCCCGGATTCAAAAGAGACGCCGACCGTTTCGATGCCTGTCGTTTCGGTATTGAAATAGTGGAGAGTAGTGCCGCGAATGCCTTTGAGCATGCCTTTTACCACCGGAGCGTGCAATTCCACGGCGATCTTAACACTTTGTGGGTCATCCGTTGCGATTGAAAAGATGCCGCCGTAGGCGGTAGTGGTGTGCAGGTCGAGGAGTACGACGCGCTCCGGCTGATAAGCGTTGATATTATGCTCAATGATGGTGATCAATTCTTTAAGTTCCAGGTCCTCCGCATACAATTCGGCATCAGGCATTGCTTTCACCCGGGCGATATTCTCCGGCGTCCATTGCCGGTTGAGGTCTTTTTCCAGATACCTCATCTTCCTGCTGATGGCCTGCCTGTTCCCGCACAGGCCCAGCAAACGCCCTTTGAAAGTGAAACCAGGGTTTGCCCGGGGTTCGAGTTCCAGCAGATTAAACAGGATCTCCAGGGCCTGTATCCCCGCCGGCTCGTTGCCGTGCATGCCTCCCAGGCAGATGAGGAGCGGCCCTTTTTCCACTCCCTGATGTTGGCCAATGATCCGTTCTTTTTCTGTAGTCATCGATTTAGCCGCTTTTCGGCTAAAATTAGAAGATATCATGAAATTTTATTTTTATCCGGGCTTCCTCCTTTCCTTTCACCAGTCGCCAGGAGAGCAAGCGCAATATGGAAAATTATACGGGAATCAGCCTTGATTGTTGTCACTTTATATCCTCAAAAACGGAAATGCGGGCTATAAAAAAGTGAGGCGAATGGCAGGGAATTCACTGTGGCTTTTTCCCTCCAACTGTAATTTAAGTTGCATAGTTTGCCGGTTAGAACGATTACCTTTGCCAAAATTTTCGGATCATGAAAGAAATGCTCTTTTCTACTATCATTTTGTTTTCCCTGGCCTCCTGGCAGATAACGGGCGGAGAGGATTGGAAAGAAAAAGTCGACGCTTCCCTTTTGGAAAAGACAGCGGCCGGTGAAGAAGCTGAATTTCTCATCCTGATGAAGGCCCAGGCCGATGTCAGCGGCAGCCGCCAGCTACGCGCCAAAGAAGAGAAAGGCAATTATGTGCTTCGACGCCTGCAGGAAGTAGCCCGCCAAACTCAGGCGCCGGTGGCCGGCGTTCTGAAAAAGGCCGGGGCGCCTTACCGTTCCTTCTACGTCGTCAATGCAGTGTGGGCGAAAGGCAGGTTGCCTCTTATCCGGGAACTGGCGGAACTGGAGGCCGTCGCCCAGGTTCAGGACAATCCGGTGGTGAAGCTTCAGGAGCCGATCCGGGAAGAAAATGATACGCCCGTGAGCTTCCGCAGCGGCGTGGAATGGGGCATCGATATGATCAACGCCGACGAAGTGTGGAGCATGGGCTATACGGGCCAGGGCGTCGTCATCGGCGGCCAGGATACGGGCTACGAATGGGATCATCCCGCCATTAAGAATACCTACCGCGGCGGGGATGGAGATACCGTAAACCACCTCTACAACTGGCACGACGCCATCCACGAGCTTATCGGCGACCCCAACGATACCAACCCCTGCGGGCTGAACAATGCGGAACCTTGCGACGACCACAGCCACGGCACCCATACCATGGGCACTATGGCCGGCGGCGAGGGCGACCAGGGCAAGGCCATCGGCGTGGCGCCCGGCGCCAGGTGGATCGCCTGCCGCAATATGGAAAGGGGCGACGGGACCCCCGCCACTTATATCGAATGTTTCGAATGGTTCATGGCGCCCTACGGCCTGAACGGAGAGGCGCCGGACGTGCGCTACGCCCCTCATGTCATCAACAATTCCTGGAGTTGTCCGGAAAGCGAGGGCTGCAACCCGTCGAACTTTGCTACCATGCAGATGGTTGTCGATAACGTCAAGGCATCGGGCATCGTCGTCGTCGTTTCTGCCGGCAACAGCGGGAGCGGCTGCTCTACGGTCAATACGCCGGCTGCCATTTTTGACAACAGCTTTTCCGTCGGCGCCACTC
>CAZAXA010000026.1:0-24252 GCA_964488965.1 uncultured Phaeodactylibacter sp.
AAAACTATTGGAAAAGGAACTTGTTGCTATTGTAGGCCGCGATGAAGGGCCGGGCAGGCCTTTGCTCTACGGCACCAGCGAAAAATTTATGGATTATTTCGGCCTGAAAAGCTTGCGCGACCTGCCCAAACCTAAGGAATTCAGGGAGGCCGACTATATGATCGGCGAACAGGCGCCCATCGAGGAGGATGTGCCGGAGGGGAGCGAGGGGGAGGAAGAGTGAAATGGGATTTATGGGGTTTATGGCCGTTCGTGGGTTGACAAAGTAGCACTAAGAAGCAATAACAATGAGCACCACCGACAAACCGTTGATCAACCGCGTTGCAGCCAGTGGGCTGATCACCCTTAAGCTGGAGGAGTTCTTTCCTGCTGCTGAAATTGCCATGCTGGACCTGAAGCCTTACCTCTTCCGGGAACTCATCCTCCGGGAGAAGGACTTCCGGGAGGCCATGGAGGCTCACGATTGGGAGCAGTATGCAGGGAAAATCCTGCTGGTGTACTGCTCTGCCGACGCCATACTGCCGATGTGGGCATTCATGCTGGTGGCCGCCTATGCCGCGCCCTATGCCGCCGACGTGTTCCAGGGCGGCGAAAAGGAATACTACCTGGCCCATTACACCAAAACCCTGGCGGCGCTGGACGTAGAAAAATACCGCGGCGAACGCGTCATCATCAAGGGCTGTACTGACGGCAAGCCCATTCCCGCCAACGCCTATGTGGAGCTGGCCAAACGCCTGAGGCCACTGGCTAAGAGCATTATGTTCGGGGAACCTTGCTCAACGGTGCCGATTTATAAGAAACCGAAGGGAGGGGTTTAGGGTTTAGGGTTCGCACCGAAGGACGCACTGCGCAAATCAAAATCAAAAATCTTCCTCTTTCCCTTTCTCCAAAAAAAATTCATATATTGGTGTATCATCCCAAATACTAATAGCGTACATACTTAAAACCCTTTCGATTTTCAGTTTTTCAGTGGGCTGAGAGAAACCACCGGCACAAACGGCAAGACAAACCCTTAAACGGCATTTCATTACCATTGCTTTAGGACAACGAAAGCGGGCGCCGCTTTCACAGAAAATCCGTCAACCATGCATAAGGCACTACACTATTACACGCTGGCCATGTCCGCGTTCCTGACCATCGCGGTTTTTGCATCTTATTCCGGCGAGCAGGGAGAAGAGAGGGAAACAAGCAGGCAAGAAAACAGTATTCCTCAGGTCATCAAGGCCGTTGACCTGAGCAAGCCTTTCGATTTTGCCGGCGAAAAGCTGCCCATGGACAACTTCGACGTAGTAGAACGCCTGGACCGCGAGTTGCTGGTCAATACTTACTGGCATTCCAATACCATACTCAACATTAAAAATGCGTATAAATACTTCCCCGTTATCGAACGCATCCTGAAGGAAAACGGCATTCCGGAAGACTTCAAATACCTGGCCGTGGCCGAGAGCAGCCTGCGCAATGAGGTCTCCCCCGCCGGCGCCCGAGGCATATGGCAGTTCATGAACGGCACCGCCGGGCAATACGGCCTGGAGGCCAATCGTGAAGTGGATGAACGCTACCACCTGGAAAAATCCACTGAAGCAGCCTGCAAACTACTCAAGGATTACTACCGCCGCCTGAACAGCTGGACCCTGACGGCAGCAGCTTATAATGCCGGCCTTTCCCGAATCAGCAGAGAGATGGAAACTCAACGCGCCGAAACCTTCTACGACCTCAACCTGGGTTCTGAAACTTCCCGCTATGTCTTCCGCCTCGTCGCTATAAAAGAAATCCTCAGCCGCCCGCAGGACTTCGGCTTCTATATAGATAACGAACACCGCTACCTGCCGCAGGATGGCCTCAGGATAATCGAAGTGAACGGCCCTATCCCAAACCTGGGTGATTTTGCCCGCGAACATGGCACTTCTTACCGCCTGCTCAAAGTATATAATCCCTGGTTGCTGGACTCCAGCTTGTCCAACCCGAAGGGGAAAACCTACAAAATAAAAGTGCCAAAGTAGTTGAAAACCGATTTAAAGAACCATGAAATATATCCTGCTTGTCCCCCTTGGCCTGCTGGCGCTAACCTCCTGCCGGATGGAAAATAACAAAACGCAGGCAGCCGGCGCTCCCGCGGCCAGAACGGTAGCCCTTGCCGGAAGGAACGCTTCCGCCATCACCCTTCCCGGCCACGAAGGCTGGGACGCCCTGCTCCAAAAGCACGTCGGCGCCGACGGTAAAGTCAACTACAAAACCTTCCTCGCTGACAAGGCCGGACTGCAGGCCTACCTCGATGAACTGGCCGCCAGGCCGGTGGACAAAGGCTGGAGCCGCAACGAAAAGCTCGCCTACTGGATCAACGCCTACAACGCCTTCACCATCAAACTTATACTGGATAACTACCCCGTTTCCAGCATCATGAAAATCCACGATGGAAAGGCATGGGACGTAAAATGGATCAAACTCGGCGATAAAACCTATTCGCTCAACAACATCGAAAATGACATCATCCGCCCTCAGTTCAAAGAACCGCGTATCCACTTTGCCGTCAACTGCGCCGCCCGCTCCTGCCCTCCCCTGCTGAACCGCGCCTGGACAGCCGGCAACCTCAGCCGGTATCTGGACCAGCAGGCCCGTACTTTCATCAATGACCCGAGGTACAATACGATCAGCCCCAAAGCCGTCGGGATATCCAAAATCTTCGAATGGTACGCCGGCGATTTCGGCAATATCATCGATTACCTCAACCAGTATTCCAATGTCAGGATACAACAGGATGCAAAAGTGAATTATAAAGAGTACGACTGGCGCCTGAACGACTAGATGCAGTTACCTGAAGCATTTTCCGAACAGATGAAAGCCCAGCTGGGCGGCGAATGGCCTGCCTTCCTGGAAGCCCTGAATACCCCTCCTCCGGTGAGTATTCGGCTGAATCCTGAGAAGGGTTTTAAATTGGAAGAAAATTATGAAAAAGTAAAATGGTATCCTGACGGATTATACCTCCCAAAGCGGCCTGTCTTCACCCTTGACCCTCGTTTTCAGGCCGGCGCCTACTATGTACAGGAGGCTTCTTCGATGTTTGTGGGCGAAGCAGTGCGCCAGCTCGTTGATGCCGGCGGGCCGGTGCGGGCGCTGGACCTCTGCGCCGCTCCCGGAGGAAAAAGCACACTGTTGTTGTCTGCGCTGCCGCCCGGCAGCCTCGTCCTGAGCAATGAAGTGATCCGTTCCCGTTATCAGGCGCTGCGGCACAACCTCATCAAGTGGGGATATCCGAATACCTGCAGCAGCATGCACGACAGCCGTGATTTCAGTGCGCTACAGGGTTTTTTCGGCCTGGTGCTCGTCGACGCGCCCTGTTCAGGCGAGGGGCTGTTCCGCAAGGACCCCGGCGCTGCCGATGAATGGTCGCCTGCAGCCGTACAGCTCTGTGCCGGCCGTCAAAAGCGTATCCTTGCCGATGCCGTTGAGTTGCTTGCGCCGGGTGGGGTTTTGCTGTATTGTACCTGTACCTACAACCGCCAGGAGAACGAAGACAATGCTGCCTGGCTTGCAAAGTCCTTCGGGCTGGAACCGGAGACGCTCGGCCTGGAGCCCGGCTGGGGCATCGTCAGTAATGGCATGGGTTATCAGTTCTACCCGCACCGGGCCAGAGGGGAGGGTTTTTACCTGGCCGCTTTCCGCAAGGCGCCGGGGCCGGCTCCTTCCCCGCCCAGGCTAAGAGAACGCCATCCCCGTGGCTGGGCTCCTCTGCCTGGAAAAATGGAGGACAGCCTGAAAGGTTGGGTAAAAAACCCGGAAGCACTGGCATTCTTTCAGAACGCTGCCGGCCAGGCCTTTGCCATCCCGGCACAACAGCAGGAAGACGTGGTGCGGCTCAGTTATGCTCTCAGCCGTTTCCAGGCGGGCGTGGAGCTGGGGGAGTTTAAAAAAAATGGACTGGCGCCCGCTCACGCCCTGGCCCTCAGCACGCTGGCATCGGATGCCCTGCCCCGGATCGGCCTGGAGCGGGAGGAAGCCCTGCGGTACCTGAAAAAGGAAAACATCATCCTTCCCGGCTCTCCGGAGGGTTGGCGCCTGGCGCAGTACGAAAGTTTAAACCTGGGCTGGATAAAAGGGCTGAAAAACAGGGCCAACAATTACCTGCCCAAAGAATGGCGAATCCGAATGGAGGTGAAAGGTACGGATACGGAAGATTGAGGGAGGGCAGCCCTCAGGATCATGCTATCCGGAAAGGCTGCCCATATATTCTGTTGCATTTATAGAAAGCGCGACAAGGGCTGTTCAGCCTCCGCTCAGGAAAGTTTGGCCATATCCCGGACCAGAATCTTGCCCCTGTTGAAATAGATCAGGTCGGATTTTTTCAGCTCGTTGAGCACCAGGGTGACCGTCTGGCGGGAAGTACAGGTGATATTGGCAATATCCTGATGGGTGAGCGAGTGCTTCAGCAGCATTTCATAACCCACTCTCCGGCCCCGCTTATTGACCGAATCCTTAATGAATTCGATGATGCGGGTGCGGGCATCCTTGAAGATCAGGGATTCCAGTTTCTTTTCCGCCTTCATCAGGCGGCCGCCAAAGAGGTTCATGACGTAATTACACAATTCGAAGTTGCTGCGCATCAGCTTTTTGAGGTCATCGACCTTCAACTGATAGATGTGCACGTCTTCTTTCAGCGCCTGGGCGAAATCCGAGCGTTCTCTTTCGCCGATCAGCCCCAGTTCACCGAACATGGCGGTGGGGTGTATGAGTGACTTGATGATCTCCTTGCCGTCGCTGGAATGGGTCCCGATCTTCACGGTCCCCCGCGCCAGGAAATAGATATGCTCCGAAGATTCTCCGGGCATATAAACAAAACTGTACTTGGGCTTAACCCTGAATTCCATCATATCGGCAAGCCGGTTTTTTTCTTCAGCGGGGAGCATGTCAAAGAGCGGAAAAAGATCGATAAATGAAGTCTTTGTTTCAGTATTCATAAAGGCATTTTTATGGTACGCGGGGAGCAGTTGCATGCCCGGCCCCATTGGAAACGTTATTCTCCCTTTAAAGCCGGGAAACACACATTTTGTTCTGCATATGTACCATAAAAGACACTAATAATTGCCCTCCCCCCTATGAAGGGGATCATTTTTTTCAGAAGGAAGCGGGTGCGGCATTTTACTCCGGCGCAGGAAGGCCAGTTAGTGTGCGATACTCAAAGAGTCGAGTGAAGAATTGTATCCTGCAAATATCCCCAGCCCTCCGTCTATATTATCAAACAGGATAACGGGTTCGGAGAAAGGAGAATCCGGCGAGTGCTTCTGCCGGCTCAGCGAAGAAAAGTAGAGGTAGTACTCTTCGGTTACGGCCCGCAGTTCCAGGAACAACTTACCCAACAGTTCCTCGCCCTTTTTCAGCTGAATCTTCAGGGGAAGTTCAAAACTGATCGCCTTGCCGTTGTTCAGGTCATTATCTTCCACCAGGAGGCCGCCGTTGATATGGGCAATCCGCCCGTTGGTATTGTCCTGCGGGTTGAATTTAAGAGAGAGGAGGTAGGCGCCCGTGATGAGAGTATCCCCTTCGTAAATCTGGTAGCGGTGAATCTGCTGATACAGGCTCAGGTGGTAGTAGTTTTTCTCCTCGCTGGGGTCATTGAAACTCAGGCTCAGCGTGTAGGAGGCGGAGAAGGCATCGGGCTCCTTACCATCGTCCAATGCAAAATCGGCAATACTGGCAGAGGCCAGGCTGATGGAAGCCGGGATTTTACTCTTTGCCATAGCCGGTTCGCAGCCCGGCGCTTCCACGCGTATGGTATAAGTGGTATTGACCTTGGGTATCAACTGGCGCGTAGCATAAAAAGGAACTTCGCTGGTATAGGGCCGGGGTTCTGTCAGTTCCAGCGTTTCCAGGTAGATATCGCCCTCATAAATCTCCACTGTGGCGTCGAGGACATAGCCTCCCTCTACCTCGTCTAAAATGGAACGTGATTTGGAGACGAACACCTGGATGGCCTTATCTCTGGTAAAATTACTCACCACCACCAGTTGGGCTTTAGGTTTCTCCGGGCTGAAAACCGCAGGCTGCTCACAACCGGCAAGGGCCAGCAGCAGGGAAAAAAATCCGAAGAATAAGCGTTGCCTGAACATATCCTGTGCGGGTTATGGATCTTATGTGCCCTCAAATATACAATTAAAATTGATTCTTTGGCAAATAGAAGGTATCGGATAGCCGGCGCGAAGGGCATTTAAAACTTTATAGAGTAACTGAGGGAAGGCAACATGGGAATGATCCAGACCGAAACGAATTCCTTTTTGAGCCTGAGCTGGTTGCCCTCCCGCACGTAGCGGTTGCGCAGGTCGTAGTATAGCGGGTTTCGCCGGTTGTAGAGGTTATACACCCCTACGTTTATCACATGTTGCACGCGGTCGGTATCGAAGTAGAAATTGGCGCTCAGGTCAAAGCGGTGATAGGGCGGCATCCGGTTGGCGTTCTTGCTGCCGTAGTCAATAGCGACGAGAGGCGGCTCGCCGGAGCCGGGAAAGAGGACGTCATATTCCCCGGCGGGCAGGCTGAAGGCAAATCCTGAGGAAAATATCCAGTTGGCAGACATCTCGACCCAATCCTGGATGCGATAGCTGAACGCCAGTTTTAAGTCATGCCGGCGGTCATATTTATAGGGATAGGCCTCTCCGTTGTTGATCAGCCCATACTGCCGGCTGGCGTAGGCCAGGCTGTAGGCTATCCAGCCCATGGCCCTTCCCTGGCATTTGCCCAGCATGCCTTCCAGCCCGTAAGCCTCCCCTTTGCCGGCCGTTACGTTGGCTTCCCAGTTATTGAGGAAAAGAGCGCCTTCTGAATAGGAAAGCAACTGGCCCATATCTTTGAAATAAGCTTCCAGGCTGAACTGCCAGCCTTTATCCAGGTTCCAGTTGGAAGATATTCCGGCCTGCCAGCCCGCCTGCGGAGCTATATTTTCCGTGGAGGGCGCCCATATTTCGGCCGGAAGGCCCAGGGTGGAATTGGAAAGCAGGTGGACGAACTGCTGCATGCGGCTGTAGTAGGCCTCCAGCTTCCATCTGTCGGCCGCCTGCCAGTCCACAGACAAACGGGGCTGCCATGACCAGTATGTTTTTTGCCGTACCTGAAAGGCCGCCAGGTGCATGCCCAGGTTGAGCGCCAGCCGCTTGCCCAGCCTGGCCTCATCTTCCACATAGGCCGTGTACTCCATGGCGGCGATGGGCGCCTTGTTTCCCGGTTCCTGAGGGAGGATGCCATTATTTTCCGACTTTTCAACCGCATCAAAGGCAAATACCCCGGGCAGGAAACTGTGGCGGGTAAGGTTGGCGCCAAAGCGGATGTAGTGATGGGGCGCCGGGATAAAGTCGAAGTCCAGGCGAAAGCCGATATCCCGGATATCACTCGAGTAGCGGCCGATATCGATGAGGCGGTCCACCGTGCTCCGGCTGGCCAGTTCCAGCAGGGAGTCGGCGGCAAAGTAGTCGATACGGACATCCAGGCTGCTGTAGTAAGCCGTCAGGTTGGCGAACAGCTTGTCGCTGAAAAGATGATTCCACCGGAGGGAAGCCACATCGTTGCCCCACCGTATGCGATCGGAATAATTGCGGTCGAAGCGGAAGTAGGCCGGCCCGGGCAGGTTGCCGTCCCGGGCCTCCAGCGTATCGGCCGAATTGCCGCTGTTGGAATAGCTGTCCGAGCCGGAGTAGTAACTCAGGTAAAGGTGGCTTTTATTTGACAGGGCATAGTTCAGCTTGGCGTTCAGGTCATGGAAACGATAACCGATGAAGCCCTCTTCTCCCTTTTCAGCCTTAAGGCTGCGGGTCAGGGGCTGCAGGTACCAGTCGATAAAAGACCAGCGCCCCGACAGGAAGAAGCTGCTTTTCTCCTTAACGATGGGCCCCTCGGCCGAGAGGCGGCCGGAAAGCAGGCCCACATCGCCCCTCAGCCCGAAATCCCTGCGGTTCCCTTCCCGGGTGCGTATGTCGAGCACAGAAGAGAGCCGCCCCCCGTAGCGCGCCGGAAAGGCGCCCTTGATCAGGCGGGCAGAGCTGACCGCGCTGGTATTAAAAACCGAAAATATGCCGGCGGCGTGGGATATGTTGTACACCGGAACGCCGTCGATCATGATGAGGTTCTGCCCGTTATCGCCGCCGCGAACGTGCAGGCCCCCTACCCCATCCGTGCCGGTCTGCACTCCCGGCAGCAGATGCGCCACCCTGATGATATCCGGCTCTCCGGCCAGGGCAGGCAGGCGTTCTATTTGCTGCACATCGAGTTCGTGATGGGAACCCGCCGCCAACATGCCGGAGGGGGCGGCCATCCTTGTGCCGACGACCTCAACGGGCTGAAGCGTCAAAGAGGGGCTTAGATAAATATCCATCTGCCGGCTATCCTGAAGGAGAAGGCGGCGCGCTTCCGTTTTATAGCCCGTATAGGAAAAGTAAAGCTCAGCCGGCCCGGCGGGCAGGCTGATGGAATAGAAGCCGTATGTATTGGAAACAGCGCCTCTGCCGGACTGAGCATCCAGGATGTTGGCATTGATGAGGCGCTCGCCGGTTTCGGCATCCCGCAGGAAACCGCTGACGGTGTGCTGCAGGCCCGAAATGCGGTAGATGACTACCTGAGCGCCTACCGCTTCGTAGCGGAGATCGGCGCCCTGAAACAGGGCTTCCAGCACTTCGGCCAGCTTCCTGCCTTCAAAATCGGCATTTACCCGGTAAAGCGGCAGTATGTCGCCGCTAAAGGAAAGTTTCACCCCTTCCTGTTCCGATAGCCGGTACAGGGCCTCTTCCAGCAATATGTTCCTGGCCCTCAGCGTCACCGGCTGCTCCAGCATATGCTGGGCAACAATGTTGGCTGCAGCCAGATAGGACGCCAGGAGCAAAAAAAGCCGCTTCTTCATAACCGGATTGATAGAAAAAGGCACAGTGCCTCCAAAAATAAAGCGTTTTAACCACTTTATCAAAAATCAGAGGCCACTTGTTTATGCCGGTAACCCTCAGATCGTCAGTGGCTTTGCACAATCCACAGAATTGGGCTTGGATTTCCTGGGCAGATCCTTATTTTTGGCAAAACTTTAACGACCGATAAAAGATGAAAAATTTATTCCCCGTATTGTTGTGTTTTTTTTCTGCCTGGGCTTATGCGCAAAGCGGCAGCTCTCTTCCTGAATTTCAGCTGCAGAAAGCCGAGGTGGAGGCTCACCTCCGTTTTCTGGCCTCTGATGAATTGCAGGGCCGCCGCACCGGCGAACCGGGCAACGACATCGCTGCCCGCTACATCGCCGCCCAGTTCGAAGCCTATGGCCTGAAACCGGCCCCGGGCGCAGACGGCTACTTTCAAACCATCAGCTTCGAGGCCACTACCCCTCCGTCTCAGGCATCGCTTACCTTGAATAAAACCAACTATTCACAGGGCGACAACCTGCTCATCCTGGCCGGCAATGCCGACAACCTGAAAACGGAAGCGGTTTTCGCCAACTACGGCTGGGTAGATGAAGAAAGCGGCTATGACGACTATCAGGGCCTGGATGTAAAAGGCAAGGTCGTCTTTGTCCTGCCCGGCACTCCCGGCGCTCAGGACCCCATGGCTGTTTTCAACTCCATGGGCAAAAAGCAAAAGTTGGCGGAGCAAAAAGGCGCGGCGGCCCTCATCGAACTCTACCGCCTGCAGTTTCCCTGGGCTTTCTTCCGCTCTTACTTCAATAAGGAGAACCTCTCCCTGCCCCCGGACGAACCAGGCCGGCGGCCAAATATCATCTACGGCTGGATCAAAGAGGAAAAAGACGGCAATTCCGAAAGATTGCAGGAAGGCAAAAAGGTGAAGGCAACACTGTCGAGCAAAGGCTACTCGCACCGTATCGTCCAATCCCGGAATGTGATCGGCATTATCGAAGGCACGGACCCGGAACTCCGTAAAGAATACGTGTTGCTGACGGCCCACTACGACCACGTCGGCGCCGGCAAGAACGGCGGCGGTTCCTATACCGCCCAGGATAGCATTTTCAACGGCGCCCGCGACAACGGCATGGGTACCGTTGCCCTCATCAGCGCCGCCAGGGCCCTGGCCCAGGCTCCGCCCCGGCGTTCTGCCATCGTGCTGGCCGTCACCGGTGAAGAGCTGGGCCTGCTGGGCAGCCAGTACTACTCCGAAAAACCGCTCATCCCTCTGAACCAGGTGATTTTCAACCTCAATAGCGACGGGGCGGGATACAACGACGTTTCCTATGTGTCTGTCGTGGGCTATGGACGCACCGGCACAGACGCCCTCGTCGAGGCCGGCGCCAATATTTTTGGCCTGGATGTATTTCCCAACCCCGCTCCCGAACAGAACCTGTACGACCGCTCCGACAACGTATCCTTCGCCAGCAAAGGCGTCCCGGCGATACAGTTCACCCCGGGGACTACCGGCTTCGACGAGAAGATCGGCAAATACTACCATCAGGTGGCCGATAATCCCGATACGATCGACTACGATTACCTGCACAAGTTCTGCCAGGCCTTCGCCCGCACCGCACGCCTGATCGCCGACGACGACAAAAGGCCACAGTGGGTAAAGGACGACAAGTACGAAAAGGCCGGGCTGGAGTTGTATGGGGAGGGGGCGAGGGAGTGAATGGGGGAGCTTAATCAACCCATCCCCGCCTTCGCTGTGGCTCAGCCGGGTAAAATTCCATCGACCCTTTTCTCAATGAGGTAATGATTGCGGTCCGGCGCATTGCGGGAGACGAGTTCGGCCAGAAAGCCGGTCACGAACAGCAGGGCGCCGATGACCATGCAGGTCAGAGAGATGTAAAAATAGGGATTGTCCGTGACCAGGATAGTGGGCATCCTGTGGTGCAGGCGGTATAGTTTGTTGATGCCGATATAACCGGCGGCGACGAAGCCCAGGATGAAGATCAGGGTGCCCAGCCCTCCGAAGAAGTGCATGGGCCGTTTGCTGAAGCGGGAAATGAAGATGACCGACATCAGGTCGAGCGGCCCCCGGATGAAGCGTTCGATGCCGAATTTTGTCGTTCCGTACTTCCTTTCCTGATGGGCCACTACTTTTTCGCCGATCTTCCGGAAGCCCGCCCATTTGGCCAGTACGGGTATATAGCGGTGCATCTCGCCGTACACTTCGATGCTTTTCACTACTTCCCTGCGGTAAGCCTTCAGCCCGCAGTTAAAATCGTGCAGTTTAATTCCCGTCATAAGCCGGGCCGTCCAGTTGTAAAACTTGCTGGGGATATTTTTGGAAAGCAGCGGGTCTTTGCGTTTGCGTTTCCAGCCGGAAACCATATCGTAACCCTCCTCCGTGATCATCCGGTAGAGCCCGGGCGCCTCGTCGGGGCTGTCCTGCAGGTCGGCATCCATAGTTATCACCACCTTTCCCTGCGCCGCCTGAAAACCGATGTTGATCGCCGCAGACTTGCCATAATTGCGCTGTAATTTGATGCCCCGCACCCGGGCGGACTGCCTGGCCAGGGCTTCGACGACGGCCCAGGAGCCATCCTTGCTGCCGTCATCGACCATGATCAGCTCATAGGAGTAGCCCTCCCGCTCCATCACCCGGCGGATCCAGGCCTCCAGTTCGGGCAGCGATTCTTCCTCATTATAAAGCGGTATGACGATAGATAAATCCATACTTCGTAATGATTGAAGGAATTTCCTTCCCCTCAATCCCTCCTCGCCGCCAGCGCGGCCAGCCCCAGTGCGAGCAGAAAACCTCCGATCAGGCTGCGGACGAAAGTAAAGAACACTTTGCCCGCCGTAGGGATAAGGGCGTCGCCTTCCGTGGATTCACGCATTTGCGCCACCTGTTCTTCTGACAGGAATTTGCCGGCATTTTTCAGGCTTTCCCTCATTACCTCGCGCTGCAAATCTATCAAACCAGGATCAATAAGGCCGTAAAGCAGGTAATAAAAAAGGTAATAGGACAAATTGGCGATCACAAAAACCAGGAAAGCGGTGCGCAGGGCGGCCTGAAAGCCGAGGCGTTCGCCGGCCGTACTGCCCGCCTCAACGGCATGCTGCTCTTCCTGAAGCGCCCGCCACATCAGGGCCAGATATATACCCAGCGACGCCCAGTAAACAAAGGGGTTGAAGAGCAGGGGCTTCCGAATGAAATAAAATAGCAGGAAATAGGCTACCGTGCCTATTCCTGCTATCAGGCCGTATTTGACTGAAGGATTGGACGCTATCATTGGCGCAAGCTGTTTTCCGGCGGCAAAGATAGCAGAAATTCCCGCTTTCCGTATGGCCGCAAGGCTGCGCTAAGCAGCCGGGGAAGGAGGCGCCTTCTTCATGATCAGCGCGCAGATCAGCGATACCACCGCCCCGGATACGGCCAGGGTGATAATGGTGGTGACGAGGTTTTTGCCCGGGTCCATTCTTTGTTCGACCTGTGCCATGGCTTCCTCTATCTGGTCTTCGCTAAGCCCTAAACGCTCGTACATCACCGTCATATCTTCCATCAGTTGTTCGAGGTAACCGGGGTCGATGACAGCCATGTACAGGTAACTGAAGGCGGCGTTTAGCACAGCCATAATTATGGCCACGGCAAAACCAACCAGGAAGGCCCTGCCAAAGGAGATGAACCCTCCCAGTTCCTGATCCCGGTGAGCGCGGATACCCAGGACGACGGCGCCGATGAAGATCGCCAGGGTGATCAGAAAGTTGGCGAACACCGCGCCAAGGCCCGAGGCCGGGCTGGAAAAGCCCGTCAGGATACCCAGCAAGCTGTAAACGATCAGTATCAGGCCTCCGATCAACCCGTAACGGGCGGCTGTAGGCCAGGGGGATACTTTTGCCGGGTCGATGTAATCATTAGGATTGTCCAGTGTACTCATAACGGTAGGTTTAAAGTTGGAAAAGTGAATACAAGTTGCCGGTTCCGGGCGAAAGCCGCAAGATTTTTCTATATACGGGTTCAAACGGGCGATCGGGGCAGGCTTTTATGGGGTTTTTCCAGCTGCTGGCGGGGCTCAAACCATCTTCATCTGCCCTTTATTGATAACAGCCACCGCCCGGCCCGTCAGTTGTTTATCCAGAAAGGGAGAATTCAACGAGCGGGATAACACCTTGTCCCGGCTGTACACCCATTGTTTCGCGGGGCTGAAAACGGTGATGTTGGCAGGCTGCCCTTCATCCAGTACCGGCAGGGGCAGCCCCAGTATGCGGCGCGGCCCGAAGGCCAGTTTTTCCACGATCAGTTCATCTGTCAGCCAGCCGCCCGGGCAGGCCTTACAGATGGAGTACAGCACTTCCAGCCCGGTAGCGCCAAATTCCGCATAAGAAAATTCCTTTTTTTTCAGTTCCTCTTCCAGGGGCTGGTGGTTGGAACTGATGGCGTCGATGGTTCCATCCAGCAGGCCTTCCCTCAGCGCTTCCCGGTCCTCGCGGCTACGCAGCGGCGGCATGAGCTTGTAGTTGGCATCAAAGGTATCCAGGGCCGTATCGTCAAAGGCCAGGTTCATCACCGCCACGGATGCCGTTACGGCCAGGCCTTCCCTTTTGGCCTCGCGCACCATCTGTACCGCCCCGGCTGTCGACAGATTGGCCAGGTGCAGGCGGCTTTCCGTATACTCCAGGAGGCGGAGGTCGCGCTGCACCATCAATTCTTCCGCCAGGGCCGGAATACCGGGCAGGCCCAGTGTAGTGGAAACTTCCCCCTCATGCATCTGGCCGGCGCCGGCCACCGCCCGGTCCAGCGGCTGGTTGATCACCAGCCCGTTGAAGGCCCTGACATATTGCAATGCCCGCAGCATGAGGGCGCTGCCCTGCAGGGGCCTTTTACCATCTGAAAAGGCCACCGCGCCGGCGGCATACATATCGATCATCTCGGTGATTTCCTCGCCGGCACAATCACGGGAAACCGCTCCGATGGGGTAGAGATCAACGAGTTGTCCAACCGCATTGCTGCGGATATACAGCACCTCCGCTTTGGAATGCAGCCTGGGGTCGGTATTGGGCTGGCAGGCAATGGCGGTGAAGCCTCCGGCAGCAGCGGCAGCAGCGGCGGATTGCAGGTCTTCCCGCTGCTCGTAACCGGGGTCGCCGGCCTGTACTCCCATATCCATCCATCCTGCCGAAAGGCACAGCTGTTCGCCTTCTATCCGGCTTGCCTTTTCCTGCCTGATGCCTTCCGCCATGGCTTCGATCCTGCCATCCCGGATCAGCATATCCATCCGCCGGAGATGGTTGGCCCCACCCGGGTTGATGATAAGCGCATTTTTGATCAATACATCCATTATCCAGGATTTTAGCCAAATTTAAGAAGTATTTGGTTGTTTGTTGTTGGTTTAACCAGCAACGAACAACAGACAACCAACAAAAGGCCGCTGATCAACTACTCCTTCCCCACCCCGAACCAACGGTTATTCTTCCACACATAAGCCTCATCCCGCCGATAGGCCTCTCCTGCTTCCGGGCGAACGAGCAGTTCATCCAGGAAGAGCGGTTGTTCTCCCAGTTCCGCATTCCGGATGGTGAAGCGAATATGGGAATCCGCCATTTGAGGAATGCACCGGAATTCCAGCAGTGCCCAGCCGTCGTTGTCAATGGCCCTGATATGCCCGTAGGCATGGTAGCGCTGTTGAGCGACTTCCTGCCCCCCCTCCGGCAGGTACTCCAGCAACTGGGCTTCCGAGCGGGCGCGGAGGTCTTCGCCGATATACATCCAGATGGAAAAAGTGTACCAGCCCTGAGCCGCCTGCCCCGGCAGCCGGCCATCGAAGGCGACGACGCCCTCCGAGGCCGGCCCTTGCCGCGCGCCGCCGCCGCGGTAATAGAGGGGGGCGGGCAGGCTGTCGAAAGAAGCGTAATAAAACGTCAGGTTGCTGTCGCGGGACAGGAAAGCTCCATGCGGGTAAAGGCTGAGGGTATCGCTGGCCAGCGTGTGGTTGATCTCGCGGATACGGCTTTCGATGCGTTCTTCAAAAGTGGCCAGGGGCAGGCGCAGAAGGCGGAAGGCATCTGTTTCGTACAGCAGTTGCGTTCCTTCCAGCAGGTGTGCATAGCGTTCTTTTTGCTGCTCAAAATGGTAATTGGAAACGATGAGCAGCAGTGGTTTTGGGTTGGGCAGGTCGTCCAGAATGGCCGGCCGGCGATACGGCTCCGTTACGAGCTGCGCCTGTTTTATGGTCTGCCCCAGGGGGGTGCGGGTGAGCATGGCGCTGGTCGTAGGCAGGCCGGTTTGGGCGGAAAGGGTAAGCGAAAGGGGCACGATGTCGCCCTCGCCATGGTACCAGAGGTTATCCGAACCCACATTGAAGTATGGAACGGTGAGGATAGCCTGGAATTCATGGTAATTGACGCCTTCAATATCTGTAAACCGGGCCCCGGGCTGCAGGGCTCTCACTTCGTCCAGCCGGAAATCCCTGGCGTAGGCGCTGTTATAAGCCTCATAATATAACAGCAGGAGGGCGGCCACGGCCAGCGCCAGCTTCCAGGGCTTGCCCTTTACCCAGTGCCAGATCTCGGTGAACACAATGAGGTTGATGACGTAGTAGAAAGCCCAGTTGAAGCGGCCAACCGAGCGAAACTGCCGCAATGGCCCGGCATAGTCCAGCAGGCCTTCCAGCCCGGGGATAGTAAACGGATAACCGAAAGAGAACAGCAACAGGGCCAGGGAAGCCCAGAAGGCCTTATTCAAAAAACCGTTGTGCGCGCCCCCGGCCCGGACGACAGGCCGGCGGAACCCTCCGGCCAGCCAGCGTGCCAACAGCACTACTGACCCAAGGCCGGCTGCAAGGCCAACGTAGGCCGCCCCTTCAAACTGCACCTCCTCAATGCGGATAATACTTTCGTTCACCCATTGGAAAAAGGGCTGATACAGAGAAGTGAAAACCCCTTCCCAGATGGAATGGAAAACAAAAAAACCCCAGGGCCGCTCCGTCCTCCCCTCTGCCGGGTCGCCATAATACATCCAGAAATAAAAAAAGGCCAGCGGCAACAACACCTGAATGCTATAGTGAAAGGCATAGCGGGGAATTTTCCACAAGCGCGGGCGGCGCAGGAAGCTGAACAAAAAATAAAAGGATATGAAAAAAGACAAGATCGCAAAGAAGTAAAAATGCAGCATGGAGAAACAGAACACCGTAAAGGCGATCCAGGCGCTCGTGCGCCAGTCCCGGCTCTCTTCAAGGCGCAGCAGCAAATAGAGCGCCACGGCCATGGCCGAGCTGTGGGAAAGGCCGTAGTGGGACGTCATGCGGTGCAACTGCGGCGAAAGAAAAGTGAGCCCGATAGCCACCGCTGCCGCCCACCAAACCGGAACCTCCAGCTTGCGCAGGGTGAGGTAAAGGAAAAAGGCGCACAACAGCATGGAAAACAGCAGGGAAAAATGCAGAATAGCCCGGGTATAGCCCGTGATATCCACGAAATGATCACTGATGAATTTAACGGCATCAGAGATCAGGGGTTGGGCATCGGCCGGGATCACATGCTCGCCGTAGGGGTAATTCATCCCCCCGTAATGAGAATAAGAGCTGTCATAACGGGCATGGTACTCCATCACAGCGTAAACCTTATAGCCGTCGCCGTAGGGCTCTATCACCTTGCTGTTGGGAGAAACGAAAAAATCGGGGAAACGAAGCGCCAGCAGGCCGGCCATCAGAATGAGAAGGACAAAACGCCCGGAGGATTCGCGGGGCATAAAAGGGAGGCCAGGCTGATTCTTGGTAGTACTCACCATTTCGTTGGCTTACTGTATTCGTTCCCAGAGGAAGCAAAGGTAAGATTTTAGGTGAAAATGCCCGCCTTTCCGCACTGCATATAAAGCATGGCCCTCCCCCTCTTAAAATCCCCGGAGGCAGCAAAAAAATTCTGAAAAACTATTTTGTTATTGCAAAATCAGTGTACCTTAGTACTTCTTTTTAACATATACTCCTATATTTTCAAACAAGACAATAGAAGATCAGGCTTACTGCCGGATGTTGCCGGCCCCCTGAAAATATGAGGCCTGATAGCCTTGCGTATGTAGTCGGATACCCCGAAAGGCTTTTTTTCACTCCGGAAAAATGCTGCCTGGTTCATGGCCGCAGCAATTAATCACGACACTTAATATCTTAATCTTCATAAGGAAGTATTTATATTTAAAGCAGGCGTATTCTGTAAGATCGTTGAAAGCTATGATACAGCTCCCGGATACTCAATGCCGGGAATCCCCGAAACCCAAAGCTCGAAATTATTGCCCCTAATGGGCCGGACTAGTATTTTTTGAAAACCAAATCGTGATTAGTATGAAAAAATTCTCACTAGTTTTTTCGTTAGTGCTGTTCACGCTGGGCTTCGCTTTGGCGCAGCGCTCGATAACCGGCACGGTTACCGACGAAGCTGGACAGCCGCTGATCGGGGCCAGTGTACTGGTAAAAGGCACTACAATCGGCACCGTCTCCGACATTGACGGCAATTTCAGCCTGGAGGCCCCGGACGAAGGCGGGTCTCTGATCGTCAGTTACACGGGTTTCCAGACCCAGGAAATTGCGATCGGAGCAAGCAGCGTGATCAATATTGTCATGAGCGAAGGGGTCGCCCTGAACGAGGTCGTGGTCACTGCTCTGGGTATCAAGCGCGACAAGAAAGCGCTGGGCTACGCAGCAACGGTGGTGGACGCCTCCGAGATCGCCGAAAAGCCCGAGACCGACGTTGCCCGCGCCCTGATCGGCCGTTCGCCGGGTGTGAACATCATCAACGCTTCGGGCCTTGCCGGATCGGGTACCAAGATCAACATCCGCGGCACCAGCACCATCTCGGGTAACTCCCAGCCGTTGTGGGTCGTCGACGGCGTGCCCATCAACACCAACGCCAACGAGAACAACGACTTCCGGGATGGCAACATCACCCCCACGCGCAACCTGGACATCGACCCGAACAACATCGAGAGCATCAGCATCCTGCGGGGCCTGAGCGCTACGACGCTCTACGGTTCGCAGGGCCGCAACGGGGTGATCCTGATCACCACCAAGACGGGCGCCGGGCCCAAGAAGCGCTTCACGGCTTCCGTCAGCCAGTCCTACCACATGGTTGAGGCTTTCGTACCGGACTACCAGAATAAGTGGGCCAACGGCTTCGACGGCGACTACGGCGAATTCTTCTCCAACTGGGGTTCCCTGTTCACAGGCCAGGTGCCTCCGAACAACCCGCGCCACCCCTACTACGAACACCGCGCGCTGTTCCCGGAATTTCCGGAATTCGCAATGGCCGAAGGCTATATTCCGGAGGCCTACCCGAACAACATTAAGGACTTCTTCCAGACGGGCCATTCCGCCACCACTTCGGTCAATGCCGGGGTGAGCGGCGACATCGGCAGCTTCAACGTCAGCTTCAGCCATACGGATGAAGACGGCTACATTAAGAACAACAATCTGGAACGCAACAACTTTACCATCGGCGGTATCGCCAACCTGACTGACCGGATCACGGTGTCCGGTAACTTCAACATCATCAAGACCGATTTCAAAACGCCCGCCGTGGGCGCCGGCCTGGGCAGCAACTCGGCAGGCGGCCCTTCGGTCTTTGCCAACCTGTTCTACGTTCCCCGCAACATCGACCTGATGGGCTGGCCGTACAAGCACCCCATCACCAACGCGCCCATCTATTACCGCAACGGTAATGACATCACCAACCCGCGCTGGCTGCTGGATTACTCCGGCCAGAATTCCTTCACGGACCGCTTCATGAGCGTGATGGCCGCCAGCTATGGGATCACCGACTGGCTGAAGGCCAGCTACCGCCTGGGGATCGACTCTTATACCGAAAACCAGGAGTACTATGTCAACCGCGGCGCCAGAGGTTTCCCCCCCGAAGTATCTACATTCGCCACTGGCCTGTACCGCACGACCACCGGGGTCAATACCATCTATGACCATTCCATCATCCTGTCGGCAGGGAAAAATATCACTGAAAATATCGATTTCACTGCCAACATCGGCGTCAACGCCCGTCAGGATACCTACGAGCAGAATGGCCTGGAAAGCACCAACCAGGTGGTGTTCGGCCTGCTGAACCACCGCAACTTCATCGACAACAACGACCGCACCCTCCGCGGGACCGACCTCGACTTTTTCGAGCGCCGCATCCTGCTGGGCGCCTTTGCCGATGTAACTGTCGGGTACGGAAACTTCCTGTACGTCAACCTGCAGGGCCGCAACGACTGGGCCTCCTCCCACGAAAAGGAAAACCGCTCCCAGCTCTACCCGGGCGCCAGCGTTTCCTTTATCCCGACCGAGGCTTTCTCCGGCATGCAGTCTTCCGTGCTGAGCTTCCTCAAGCTGCGCGTCGGCTATGGCTCTTCGGCCAACTTTGCCACTCCCTACCGCACGCGGCCCTTCCTGACCCTGAACTCCAACGCTACGGTGGATGCCCTGGGCAACGTGATCACGCTGAGCCTGCCCACGCTGCTGGCCAATGCCGATCTGCGCCCCGAGCTGCAGAACGAACTGGAGGCCGGCCTGGACCTGCGCCTGTTCCGCAACCGCGTCGGCATCGACCTGTCGTTGTATGACCGCACCGCCAAGGATCAGATCATCGAGCGGCCGCTGGACCCCTCCACCGGCTTCACCAGCACCTTCATCAACGCCGGTACGATCTCCAACAAGGGTATCGAGCTGGGCGTGACCCTCACGCCGATACAAACCACCGACTTCGTCTGGAACCTGCGCGGCAACTTCACCAGGAACAGATCCCTGGTTGAAGAGCTGCCCGAGGGCTCGGAAGAGATTCTCATCAGCGGTTTCACCAACCTTGGCAACTTCGCCATCGAAGGCGAACCCTTCGGTGTGATTAAGGGTATCGCTACGGTCCGCAACGAGAACGGCGACGCGCTCATCACGCCGAACGGCGATTACAAGCAGACCTCCGGGATCGAGATCATCGGCGACCCCAACCCGAACTACATGCTGTCCGGCTTTACCGATATCACCTTCAAGGGTATCACCCTGAGCGCACAGCTGGATTATGTCGACGGCGGCCAGATCTTCTCCTACTCTGCCGGCACCCTGGTCGGCCGGGGCGTTGCCAAGGAACTGGAAGACTTCAACCCGGAACTGCCGGTCATTCTGCCCGGCGTGCTGGAGGAAACCGGCGAACCGAACAACATCCCGATGCCGGCTTCCGGCGTCTTCTTCGGCAATACCATCATCGGCGGCGGCCCGGATGACGTCGGCATTTTTGACGCTACGCGGGTGCGCCTGCGCGAAGTGGCCCTGAGCTACTCCCTGCCGAAGAGCCTGCTGGAAAATACGTTCGTCGAAGGCGTTTCCATCTCCCTGATCGGCAACAACCTCTGGTTCCGCGCGGTGAATACGCCGAAGTACTCCAGGGTTGACCCCGACCGCACGGCCTTCGGCACCACCAACGGCTTCGGTTTCGACTTCCTGGGCGGCCCGTCTGCCCGCAGGATGGGGGCGAACATCAAAGTTACTTTTTAACTAAAAGACTACTATCCATATGAAATATATATTGAAATTTTCCCTTGCCGGGTTGTTGTTCTTCCTGTCGGCCTGTAACCTGACCGACCTGGACGCCAACCTGGAAAACCCCAACAACGTCAGCGTTGACAATCTGGACGTTGACTTGTTGATGAACAAGGTCCAGAGCGATTTCGGCGACTTCTTCGCCGAGGCCAACATCCCCGCCATGGAGCTGTCGCGCATGATGGCCCTCACCGGCGGCGACGTTTACGAGCGCGCTTATCAGGCGCAGGATCACAACGATATCTGGAACCGCGGCTATCAGGATGTCCTGATACAGATCGAGACCCTGCTGGAGCAGACCGAGGGCACCACCTTCACCATACATGCCGGCACGGCCAAAATCCTGAAGGCATATGTACTGATGACGCTGGTCGACCTGTTCGGCGACATTCCCTACTCGGAGGCGCTCCGGGGTTCTGAGGCGATCTTCAACCCCAAGGTGGATGATGACGCCACTGTTTATCAGGCGGCCCTTGACCTGCTGGACGACGCCATCTCCGACCTGGGCCAGGCCGGCGCAGTGGCCCTGTCCCGTGATATTTTCTACGGCGGCAGCGCCGCCAAGTGGATCGCCCTGGCCAATACGCTGAAGCTGAAGGCCTTCCTGAACCTGAGCCTGACCGACGAGGGCAGGGCCACGAGCGAGATCGCCAAGCTGCTGGGCGCCGACCTGATCGACTCAGAAGGCGAAGAGTTCACCTACAAGTACGGCACCGCCGATGTGCCCGCCCGCTCCCGCCACCCCTGGTACCGCAACATGTACCAGCCTTCCGGAGAAGTGGCGGAATACATGAGCAACTACTACATGCTGGTATGTTATGCCCAGAAAGGAGTGGAAGACCCCCGCTGGCGTTACTATTTCTACCGCCAGGTAGGCAGCATTGACAAAGCGCTGGCAGACGAACCCGAATCCATCCCCTGCATCATCAGCCCGAGGCCCAGCCATTACAGCCAGGATCAGGCATGGTGCGCGTTCGACCCCGGCTTCTTCGGCCGCGACCATGGCAACAACGACGGTATTCCGCCTGATGATGACGCCCGGACCACCGTAGGCGTTTATCCCTGTGGCGGACGGGTCGATACCAACGACGGCAACGCCGACTACGCGGTCACGACCCGCCAGGGCCAGGGCGCCAACGGCGCCGGCATCGAACCCATCTGGATGGCCTTCTTTACGGACTTCCTCAAGGCCGAGGCCGCCCTTATGCTGGGCACCGATGGCGATCCTAAAACGCTGATGCTCGACGCCGTCAACAAATCCATCACCCGGGTGCGCGCCTTCTCCAATTCCAAAGGCCAGAGCCTGCCCGCCGGCCTGGAGCCTTCTACCGACGATTATGTCGCCGCCGTTGAAGCGCGCTGGGATGCCGCCGCTACTACCGACGACAAGCTGGACGTGCTGATGAAGGAATACTATATCTCCCTGTGGGGCAACGGCGTCGAGGCCTATAACCTCTACCGACGCACCGGTAAGCCGTCGGACATGCAGCCCATGCGCGCCGCCACCGCCGGCAACTTCCTGCGCTCGCTGATCTATCCGGCTGACTTCGTCAACCTGAACAGCAGCGTGACCCAGAAGTCCAACTCGGCCGTCAATAAAGTTTTCTGGGATAACAACCCGGACGATTTTATTAAGTAAATACCAACAAAATTTTACAACTATGAATAAATTCACTTTCATCATACTGAGCTCCCTCTTCCTGCTGACGGCATGCGAGGATACTTCTCTGGACCCATTCAAGCTTGCTGATATTACCAAGGCCTCGATCATCGCCCTGCGGGGCGAGGCGGTCGACAACCTCAACGACCGGACTTACCTGGGATCGGTTGACCGTTTCAGCAAGAGCGGCGACCTGGGCGCCGAAAGCTTCTCTTTCGACGCCGACTTCCTGTCGGATGATATCAACAGCCTGGCACAGGTAGATATTTTCGCCCGCGCCACCGAAGACGGCGCCCGCAAGGCACTGGTCACGGTGCCCGCCAGCGAATTCAAACTCAGCTCCGGAAGGTATCCGCGGGCTTCCATTTCCATCCCGCTGAATACCATCCTGAGCGCCCTGGGCGTCAACGCGGCTGACCTGCCGAACAACAGCTACCTGTTCATCGAAAGCGACCTGACGCTGACCGACGGAACCGTCGTGCCGGCTTCCGCTATCGTCAACAGCAGCTTGTTCGAAAGCGCTATCTTCTACCCGGCGCACAACCTGCGCTACCTGGTAACTGAATAGGCGCAAGCTTAAAATTTGCACTTTTTGAAACCTGAGGTTTCCGGGCTCCGGCCCGGAAACCTTTTATTTTTGTATCCAAATAGTTACTATCTTCCATCTATTTCCAGGCAACGGAATTTTCCTATGAGTACCATTTTGATAATCGACGACGAGAAAGACATCCTCAACCTGCTGGGCCGCATTCTGGAGTTGGAAGGCTATGAGGTGCTGAAAGCCGGGGACGCCAAAACCGGAAGAAAACTGTTCGAGTCGAGAGATATTCAGGCCGTTATCGTCGATGTGAAACTGCCGGACGGCAACGGCATCAAACTCACCGCCGAATTCAAAGCCATGAAACCGCAGGCCGAGGTGATCTGCCTGACCGCCTACGGCAATATCCCCGACGGCGTGCAGGCCATCAAAAACGGCGCTTTTGACTATCTGGTAAAAGGCGACGACAATCAAAAGATCATTCCTCTGGTGAGCAAAGCCATGGAGAAAGCCAGGCTGCAGTTCAGGCTGGCCCGGCTGCAATCCCAACTGGAGGAAAAATACGGGTTCGGCAACATCATTGGCCATTCCAGGCCGGTAAGGGAAGCCATTGAACTCGCCAGAAAAGTAGCGGCGATGGATACCACCGTACTCCTGCAGGGCCCGACCGGAAGCGGCAAGGAGGTCTTTGCCAGGGCCATACATGCCGGAAGCAAACGCGCGGCAGAAAACTTTCTGGCGGTCAATTGCAGCGCCCTGGGGAAAGAATTGCTGGAAAGCGAACTGTTTGGCCACAAGGCCGGCGCTTTTACCAGCGCCCATAAAGATAAAAGGGGCCTGTTTGAGGAAGCCCACAAAGGAACTATTTTCCTGGACGAGATCGGAGAGATGCCGCCGGAGCTGCAGGCCAAGATACTGAGGGTGCTCGAAGCAGGGACGTTCATCAAACTGGGCGATACCAAAGAGACTAAAGTGGATGTGCGCGTCATCGCCGCCACCAACCGGAACCTCGGACAGGAAGTGGAAAACGGCAGCTTCCGGGAAGACCTCTTCTACCGCATTTCGGTTTTTGCAATATGGCTGCCCTCCCTCAACGAACGCAAAGAAGACATTCCGGTACTGGCCGGCCATTTCATGCGCCACTTCGCAACCAAAATGAACAAACAGGTCAACGAAATCTCGCCAGGCTTCATCGACGCCCTGCTCCGGCACGAGTGGAAAGGCAACATACGCGAACTGCGCAATATCATGGAACGGGCCGTTATTCTGGCTGAAACGCCCACCCTTACCGCCGAACTGCTGCCCTTCGGTTTTCTGATCAAAAAACATACCGGCATTTCCACCGGCGCTTTCAGCCTGAAGGACATGGAAAAAGCACACATTGCCAATGTGCTGGCCTACGCCGGAGGCAATAAAACCAAAGCTGCTGAATTGTTGGGCATAGGCCTCACCACCTTGTATAACAAGATCAGGGAATATGGGCTGTGATGCCAAAGTCGGAAGGCGGAAGGCGGAAGGCGGAAGGCGGAAGGCGGAAGTCGGAAGGCGGAAGGCGGAAGGCGGAAGGCGGAAGCAACCTTAATAGCTAATCCTCCAGGCAAGCCGTTGTCCAAGCCAGGTAGCCTT
>CAZAXA010000027.1:0-24247 GCA_964488965.1 uncultured Phaeodactylibacter sp.
AGAAGCAAGGGCCTCTAACCCAAACAAATAAACACAAAAACTACTTTTTAAGATTGACTACAAACATAGGAGGTTTTATAATAAAAGACAATAGGCGGTTCTTTTTTTCGTGACATAAATCACAACAGCTTTCCTGAAAACAACTCCTGTCTATAGGATTTGACAGCTTTCCGATGTGACAAATAATTCCTGTTTTCATACCATTTGCAAAGTCACGGATTGATATTTTGCTGTCGATCCGATATTCTACCTCTTTTTTTACCGTTTTTGTGACATGCAAAAATTGACTCAAAACAAAAGGAACAGGTACAGAACGCTGATTGCAATGTTTTTTTTATACTTTTAACGGTTGAGCGTTCAGAATCTGGAATCCCCGGCCTGGGGAGCCGTCAGTTTCCTGGAAGAAAAAGAAAAACACATTTCAAACAATATGCGGATAGCAAAGTTCCTGGCCGCCGCCGCCCTGGCCGCCATGCTGGCCCTGGTTGCCAATATGCATCAGCCTCTGGGCTCGCCCCTGCCCGCTCTGGGGCCTCTGTTCAGCCCCTTTACCGGTTTCTGGCAAAATGCGGAAGCTGTGGGGCGGCAGCCGGCCTTGCCAGCCGCCATTTCCGGGCTGCAGGGCGCCGTAAGAGTGGCTTTTGATGAAAGGATGGCGCCGCACATCTTTGCTGAGAACCTGGCCGACGCGGCCTTCATGCAGGGTTATGTAACTGCCCGGGACCGGCTCTGGCAGATGGATTTTATCACCCGGGCGGCAGTGGGCCGCATTTCGGAAGTGGTTGGGGAACGCGCCCTGGAATACGACCGCACTCAGCGCCGCAAGGGCATGCTCCTGGCCGCAGAAAATGCTCAGAAAGGCTGGCGCCGTTCCCCGGAGGAGTTCGCCCTGCTCGAATCTTATGCTGCCGGCGCCAACGCCTACCTGCAGGCGCTCCGGCCGGCCGATTACCCTCTGGAGTTCAAACTGATGGGCTATGCCCCCGAACCATGGAGCCCCCTGAAAAGCGCCATGATCTTCAAATACATGTCCGAAAACCTTTGTTTTCGCAACGATGATATTCCGGCCACCAATACCCGTTCGGCGCTGGGGCCGGAACTGTTCGATTTTTTGTTCCCGGAAAACGACCCCCGCCAGTCGCCGGTCATTCCCGAAACGGCCGGGTGGGATTTCGATACCATTCCCGTTTCCCGGCGGCAGAAGCCTGCCCCCGCCCCTGCCACTATGATGAGCGGGCTTCTGCCCTACCTTCAGCTTCCGCAGCCGCCGGAGGGCATCGGCAGCAACAACTGGGCAGTGGCGGGCAGCAAAACAGCCTCCGGTTACCCCATCTTCTGCAATGACCCCCACCTGGGGTTGCGCCTGCCGGCCATCTGGTACGAAGTGCAGCTCTCCCTGCCCGGCTTGAATGCTTATGGCGTTTCGCTGCCCGGACTGCCGGGCATGCCCATCGGCTTTAACGAAAACACGGCCTGGGGAGCGACCAATGCGGGCCATGATGTGCTGGACTGGTACAGGATACAGTGGGCAGGGCCGGAGAAAAATACCTACCGCTACGGCGGGCAAACCAAAGAGGTGGAACTGCTGGTAGAAGTGATCAAGGTGCGGGGCAGGAAAGAACCGGTGCTGGATACGGTGAAGTACACCGTATGGGGGCCGGTCGTCTACGACGAGCAAGGCGGCCCCCGGGAAGGCCTGGCCATGCGCTGGATCGCCCACCAGGCCCCCGAAGAGAAACCCTTCTATGAGATCGGCGTTTTTCTCCGGCTCATGAAAAGCAAAAGCTATGAAGATTACGCCGAGGCCCTGGAAGCCTATGAAAGCCCGGCTCAGAACTTTGCCTTTGCCAGTAAGGATGGCGATATAGCCCTGGCCGTCGCCGGAAAATTTCCCCTCAAAAAAGACCAGCAGGGGCGCTTCATACAGGACGGCAGCGACCCGGAAAACGCCTGGCATGGCTTCATTCCCTACGAACAGATACCGCGGGTGCGCAACCCGGAACGCGGCTTCATCGCTTCGGCCAACCAGCGCTCTGCCGCTGCGGGCTATCCCTACTATTACAACGGCAAATTCGACCATTACCGGGGGCGTTATATCAACCGCCGGCTCGCCGAAATGGACAGCATCACGGTAAAAGATATGATGGCCCTGCAACTGGATAACTACAGCATTCTTCCCGAGGAAGCCCTCCCGCTGTTGCTGGGGCTGCTCGACTCCACGGCATCCGAACTGCGGCGGCGCCCGGAAGTGCAGGGCCTGAGGCGGTGGGACCTTCGCTTCGAGAAGGACGCTACCGCGCCCGCCCTGTTCGACCGCTGGCTGAAAGAGGCCCACCGGCTGGCCTTCGACGAGCTCTATGCCCCCGAAGATTCCATAGAAATGATCTCGCCCGAATACTGGCGGTTCCTGGAACTCCTGCGTTCACATACCCGGCACGCCATCTTTGACGTTCAGGGAACGGCCGCCCGGGAAACCGCCGCCGACGTGGTGTTGCTGGCTCTGGAGAAAGCCCTGGAGGAAGGGGCCGGAGAAAGCTGGAGTGTCTACAAGAATACCCGTATCGGCCATATGGCGCGCATAGAACCTTTCTCCGCCGGCCTGGCCGATGTAGGCGGTTTTGGAGATGCGCCCAACGCCATCAAGCCGGATCACGGCCCCTCCTGGCGGATGGTCGTGGCCCTGGGAGAAGAGGTGGAAGCCTACGGCATATACCCCGGCGGGCAGTCCGGCAACCCGGGCAGCCCCTATTATCAGAACATGGTGGAGGACTGGGCCGAAGGCAACTACTACCGCCTGTTCCTGATGAAAGGCCCTGGCGACCGAAGCCAGCCGATCAGCTATATGGCCGTGTTTGAACCCGGGGGGAGGTAGGGTGATAAGGTGATATGGCTATAAGCCAACGATACAGTACAACTAAAGAAAATCTATGAAAAGCACTTATTATATACTGTCGCTCCTTCTCCTCGGGGCTATCTTTCAGTATTTTTTCCCCTGGTGGACGATGCCCCTGGCCGCCGCCCTGCTGGCCGTGGCCTTCCGCTTATTGCCCGGGCAGGCCTTTCTGGCCGGCCTGCTGGGGGCCGCCCTGCTCTGGGGAGGTTATGCCGCTTATTTGAACGCCTTGAATGAAGGGATACTTGCCGCCCGCATGGGGGGCCTGTTCGGAGGGCTGGGCGCCGGCATGATGGTGGCGCTCACCGCCCTGTTCGGCGGGCTGTTCGGCGCGTTGGGCGGCTGGGTGGGAAGCCTGGCGAACCAGGCCTTGTTTTCGTCGGATAAACTTGCGGCGAAGGCCAAAGGCGGCTAACTTGGGCGGATCAAAATTTACACTGGCAGCCCGCTGCATATTAAATATCTTATCATGTCAGATCACTATTACGAGCAAGCCCGCCGGCGCGTCCGCGAAAAAAGGAGCTTTTACCTCCAGTTGGGAACCTTTGTCGTCCTGAGCGCTTTTTTCTTCCTCATCAACATACTCACCTCTCCCGGCCATTGGTGGTTCATGTGGCCGATACTCGGAATAGGCATCGGCCTTGCCGCCAGGTACTTCCAGGTTTTCGGCCTGCCCGGAGTAGGCCCTGCCGATGAAGAATGGGAAGCCCGTGAGATGGAAAAGGAGATGCGCCGCCTCGAAACGGGGGCCTCCCGCGAAGATGAACTGGAACTGCCGCAACTGGAAAAAAACAAACGCCGCAACTGGGACGAGGATGAACTGGTATGAGAAGGTTTATGGTTTCCGGAATCCAAAACCCAAAACCCGGCCCCTCCCCGTTGCGCTCAGCCGGGTAAAAAGCCAGAACACTCACCCCAGCCCCTCCAACTCTCCTCCCCGGGCGAACATCCTGTCCACCTTCTCCTTCACCTTTTTATCTTCAACCAGCGGCGGCGCGTGGTGAGGCTTGATCCTTGCGTCGATGATGAGCGGCCCGTGGCAGCCCCAGTGCTTATATTCGGTGAATGCCTTCACCCCATGAATGTCGTGGGAGGGGTTTGCCCGGGTAAAAGTGGCCCAGAGGAAATTGTTGAGCGTGGCGCCGACAAAAGCGCTGTCATCGCAGAGGATGATCAGGGGGATGCCCTCCATGTGGAAATGTTCGAGCTGTTTGGCCAGTAGTTCGGCGTCCTTGCGGGAGTCCTCCTCCGTGAAGGGCGGCCCCTGGATGGCCAGCGCTCCCGGCAGGGCAAAGCGGGGGTTGGAAAAGCCCTCCGGCAGGCTGAACCGGCCGGGAAGTTCCGTTTGCAGAGTTCTTTTTTTATCTCCACAGCAGGCAACCACCACCTTGGAGCCGGCATTCCATCCGGAGCCGGAATAGTCCAGCGTATCAATGGTCGTTTTGGTTTGGAAATGCAGGTCGCGCGCCCAGTCTGCCCGTTCCAGCACATGGCGGAAAAAGCCGGCGATATCGTGGGTGTTCAGGCCCGGCGCGTCGCCCCGGGCGGCAATGAAGAGGAACTTGGCCAGGGAAGTCTGCCCGGACCCCAGGATGCGGTTCGCCTGGGTGAGAATCTCCTCCGGCCGCCGTTCCCGGAAAGGCATATACCGCTCGCTGCCGATGGCCAGCAGAAGGGGGTGTACGCCGGCGGCATCGACGGCATTGATTTCTACGATACCCGGAAACTCCTGAGGAGTTAACAGTTTGACCATCTCGTGGATGAGGTAGCCGAAGCTGGAATCCTCCTGGGGCGGGCGGCCCACTACCGTGAAGTGCCATACCGCGTCCCGGCGGTGGTAAACGTCCTGCACTTCCATTACGGGAAAATCGTGCTGCAGGCTGTAGTAACCGAGATGGTCGCCAAAGGGCCCTTCCGGCTTTTTCTCTCCCCTCCGGATAATGCCCGTAATGACGAAATCGGCATCGGCGGAAAGGATGTGCCCCTGCCGCCACAGGTAGCGGAAGCGCCGCCCGCCCAGCATGCCCGCAAAGGTCAGCTCCGACAGCCCCTCCGGCATCGGCATGATAGCCGCAAAAGCGTGGGAAGGCGGCCCGCCGACAAAGATGGAAGCCCGGAAAGGTTCCTGGCTTTCGTTGTATAAAGTATGGTGCACGCCGATGCCCCTGTGGATTTGATAATGCATGCCCACTTCCCGGTCCTGTATATACTCGTTGCCCGACAACTGTATGCGGTACATGCCCAGGTTGGACTGCATGATGCTGCGGCTGCCCGGCGGCAGGGTAAGCACCTGCGGCAGCGTGATGAATGCCCCGCCGTCCATAGGCCAGGACTTGACCTGCGGCAGCCGGCTCACCGTCGTACGCCCGTACAGGATGGGCGCCCCGAGGCGGCGGCGCATCGGCAGGGCCGTAAGGGCGGTAACGGGCGCTGAGAGATAGCGCATCGGGTTTCTGAAAAAACCGGAAGGATCGGCCTTTAGCTCGATCACCTTCTGCACCTTCTTCAGGGTATGCCGAAAGAGGAATTCCGTGCGCTCAAAGGCGCCGTAAAGGTTGGAAAGAGCCGGAAAGGGGCTTCCCTTCACCCGCTCGAAAAACAGGGCGGGCCCCTGGGCGTCGTAAACGCGGCGATGAATCTCCGCCATTTCCAGTTCGGGGTCCACTTCCGTTTTCACCCTTGCCAGTTTGCCGTTCTTTTCCAGGTCGCGGACGGCGGCCATCATGCTGTGGTAGGACATGTTGATCGGTTGATTGGTTGCCCGTCTTCACTAAAGTTCAGCCGGGTAAAATTGGTTGATCGTCAACAAAGATAATCATCCAAAGTTGGGAAGAAAAATGTCGCAAATTACCGCAAAAAGAAGCCGTGGCGGAAGGGGTCTTCCGGATCGGTCAGGAATTCGTGCCGGCCGGTGACGAAGGCCGTGCCTTCTACCCGCGGAATCACGGCCGGATAAGGGCCATACGTTTCCCGCCGGACGATAGCCCCTTTGAACACGCTGCCGGTGATGCTTTCCACCGTCATCGTTTCGCCGATGCCGATCTCTCCGCGGGCGTAGTGGATGGGCAGCCGGCCGGACAGCCCGGAGCCGGTGGGGCAACGGTCTACCTCTCCTTCGGCGAAGACGCAGACGTTGCGGCTGTCAATGCCTTCGCTCACCGGCCCCCCGATGAAGATGGTTCCGTACAGAAAGCTGAGGTCTTCTTCGAAAGGGTGCTCCACAGGCTGCGGCGAGGCCGCCACTGCCCGTTTGATCTGCATGCCGGCCTGTATAATGCGGCTGTAGTTGGCGGGGGTGAGTTCCAGGCCGATCTGCCCGGCATCCACATAAGCGTAGAAGGCGCCGCCATAGGCCAGGTCGTAACGGATAGCGCCCAGCTCAGGAACTTCCACTTCCAGGCCCAGCCCTGCCACGAAGGAAGGAACGCCGTGAAAATAGGCGCCCCTGATATGAGGCCGGGCCGCCGGGCCGCTTTTTTCCACCTTCACGAAGGCGTGCAGGCGCCCGCAGGGCGCATCGATGGCGACGGGGGTTTCCGGCTCCTGCGCTTCCACCCAGCCCATCTGTACGGCCAGGATGGCGATGGCGATGACAGCGTGGCCGCACATGGTGCTGTAGCCCTCGTTATGCAGGAAAAGGATGCCGAAGTCGGCCCCGTCGTCGTCGGGAGGCAGGAGCAGGCATCCGTACATGTCGGCATGGCCGCGCGGTTCGTGCATCAGGGCGCGGCGCAGGTGGTCGTAGTGTTTGCGGACATAGCGGCGGTATTCCAGGACATTGCCGCCCCGCAGGGGAGGGAAACCGTCCACGATCACCCGCAGGGGCTCCCCTCCGGTATGCATGTCGATGGTGCGAATGCGGAGCCAGCCTTCAGGAGGAGTAAAGAAGCGGTTGCGGAGGATGCGTTGGTATGCGTTGGCCATATTTTTTTCCTTCTTGCCGGCAAGAAAATAGTTTTTCCTGCTCTCCTGCTTTTCCTCCTGCAAAAATGTGTAACTTTCGTATCCCAAGTGACAATGGGTTCGTCATAAGTTACAAATTATTAATCCCGAGACATTCGGAACCGCCGCCGGGCGGATCCCATCAAAAAGGAGCATGGACATGAGAAAATTTTTACTCTTACTTCTCTCTCTTTTTCCAGCGATCGCCTTCAGCCAGATCAACTTTACCGATTCCACCAACAAACTGGAAATAACGACCCTTCGGAGCGGCGCGCCTATGGGGGTGGTGGATATGAACAACGACGGGCTGGATGACATCGTCTGCCTCGACAACCGCCGCATGCTGTATATCCAGTACCAGATGCCCGGTACGGACACCTTTGCCGCCCGGTTCATCACCGACCTGGGCAGCTCTATGTGGAGCCTCTGCGTCGCCGATGCCGACCGGAATGGCTTCAATGACATCTTCACCGGCGGCGCTTACAACAACCTCCACCTGGTGAAAGCCAACAATGCCGGCGCCGCCTACAGTACGACTGTAATTTCCGGCCCTCCCATCTTCCTGCAGGGGTCCAACTTTGCAGATATCGATAACGATGGCGCTCCCGATGTGTTCGCCTGCCATGACGACGGGCTAAGCGTCCCTTTTCGCAATGACGGCATGGGCAACCTCTCCGTCGATTATACGCTCATCAACCCGGCTACGGCCATTCCCTCCGATAATTCCGGCAACTATGGTTCGGTGTGGACGGATTACGACAACGACGGCGACCTGGACCTCTACATTTCCAAGTGCCGCCTCGGGGTGGACGACCCTACCGACCCGCGCCGGCTGAATATGCTCTTTCAGAATGACGGCAACAACAACTATGTGGAGGCCGCCGCCCAGGCCAACCTGCAGCCCTTCAGCCAATCCTGGGCCGCCGACTTTGCCGACATCGATAATGATGGGGACATGGACTGTTTTGTCATCAACCACGAGAGCCACAATACCCTGCACCGCAACAACGGCAACGGCTCCTTCGTCGATATTACTCTGGCTACCGGCCTGATCCCTGCCCTGGTAGGGGTAGGCGCAGGCATACAGGCGAAGTTTGCCGATTTTGACAACGACGGATATGTCGACCTCCTGTTCACCTCCCTCGGCAACGAGCACGCCCTGCTGCGCAACAACCGCAACAACACTTTCTCCACGGCGCCCACGCCCTTCCCGGGAACGCCGGGCCGCATCCACAGCGCTACGGTGGGCGACCTCAACAACGACGGCTTCCTGGACGTGTACGCCGGCTTTGGGAACAGCTACAACCAGCCCAGCAATGAAAGTGACCGCCTGTACATCAACAACGGCAACGCCAACCACTATTTCAAGGCCCGCCTCAAAGGGGTGGCCTCCAATATCAACGGCATCGGCGCCCGCCTGGAGCTGTATGGCGACTGGGGCAGGCAGGTGCGGGAGATACGCAGCGGCGAAAGCTATGGCATAATGGCCTCCTATACGGCCCATTTTGGCCTGGGCAGCGCGACGGCCATCGACAGCCTGATCATTCGCTGGCCTTCCGGCAATACGGACTTCCTGATCGGCCTTCCGGCAGATACCACCCTGTTCATCCAGGAAGGGGATTTCTGCCTGCCCTACTCTTCTTTCCAATCTTCCAGCCTCGGCCTGACCGCCAGCTTCGAAGCCTCCGGAGACGTCGGCGCTACCGAATGGCTGTGGGACTTCGGCGACGGGCAGAGCGGCTCCGGCCAGCAGGCGTCCCACTCCTATGCTGAAGAGGGCTCCTACACGGTTTGTCTGTCCACTGACGGCGCCTGCGGGCAGAGCCAAATCTGCCGCGAGATCATGATATTCTGCATCTCTCCCCTTTCCAACTTTGACTTTGCCGCCGACGGCCTGGACATCTCCTTCGAGGACCAGTCGCCCGGAACCCCCACCGCCTGGGAATGGAGCTTTGGCGACGGCGGGGTTTCCACCGAGCAAAACCCCAATCACGGTTATGATATGCCGGGCAACTATTTTGTCTGCCTTACCGCTTCCAACGAATGCGGCACATCGACTATTTGCGAATTCATCCAGGCTGCATGCGGCAATGTGACCACCGCCTTTGACTTCGATGCCGACGGCCTGACGGTGCAGTTTACCGACTTCTCCTCTGCCGGCACTACGGATTGGGACTGGGACTTCGGCGACGGCGCCGCCAGCGATGAGAAAAACCCTCTCCATCATTTTCCCAGGACGGGAACCTATGAAGTGTGCCTGGACATCGTCGGCGTCTGCGGGCAGGGGCAGTACTGCCGGACGGTCGAGGTATCCTGTCCGCCGCCCGTCGCCCGTTTTACTACCGTTGCCGACGAACTCAGCATCACTTTTCAGGACAGCACCGCCAATATGCCTACTGGCTGGCAATGGGACTTCGGCGACGGGGGCGCTTCTGCCGCGCAAAATCCGGTTCATACTTACGAAGCGCCCGGCGCCTATACCGTATGCCTGGAGACTTCCAGCCCCTGCGGCGAAGGCGGTACCTGCCGGGAGATCATCGTTACCTGCAACCCGCCGGAAGCCGGCTTCATTTACACTAATGAAGAGCTGGCGGCCACCTTCACCGACACTTCCACCAACCAGCCCGACACCCTGTTGTGGATCGTCGGCGGCCTGGACAGCATCAGCGGGCCCATTTTACAATACCAGTTTGACAGCGCAGGCGCCTATGAGATATGCCTGTATGCCGCCAGCATCTGCGGAAGGGCGCAAACCTGCCGGATGGTAGAGATTCGATGCGCCGCCCTGCAGCCGGGCTTCGCCTACCAGGCCGATGGCCTGCGCCTGAACTTCGCGGATACTTCAACCGCTACGGCCACCGCCTGGTTATGGGATTTCGGCGACGGCAACACTTCCACCCTGCAAAACCCATCCCACAGCTATGTCCTGCCCGGAGATTATGAAGTGTGCCTGCTGATCGAAAACAGTTGTGGCGACACCAGCATTACCTGCCAGCCGCTGAGCGTCAGCTGCCCGCCGCCCCAGGCCGGCTTCGGCTTCCAGTCCAGCATGTTGTTCCTCACCCTGTCCGATACGAGCAGCGGCGGCCCCACCCAATGGCAGTGGGACCTGGGCGACGGCAACACCTCCAGCCAGCAAAACCCGCAACACACCTATGCCGAGCCCGGCACTTATGAAGTCTGCCTGACGGCAAGCAGTTCCTGCGGCAGCAGCCAGTCCTGCGCCGAAGTAGAGATCAGCTGTGCAGAGCCGGTGGCCGGGTTCGGCATTCAAATAGACGGCCTGACCATCAACCTCACCGACACCTCACAAAACGCGCCGTCGCAATGGTTATGGTCATTCGGCGACGGCAACGACGGGCACAGCCAGAACCCTCAGCATACCTATGCCGAACCCGGCGCCTATGTCATCTGCCTGCTGGCCAGCAGCATCTGCGGCAGCGGCCAGGCCTGCCGCCAGGTGGTGGTGGACTGTAACGCCCCGCAGGCCGCCTTCAGCTATCAGGCCGATGAACTGGCCCTCACCTTCACTGACCAGTCGGCCAACAGCCCGGCCAGTTGGCAATGGGACTTCGGCGACGGCGCCACTTCCCAGGAAGCCAACCCGCAGCACACCTATGCCCTTCCCGGCAACTATCAGGTATGCCTGCGGGTGAGCAGCGTTTGCGGCAGTACCGAAACCTGCCGGACTACCGTCGTCAGCTGCGCCGCCCCTCAGCCTTCCTTCACCTTCCAGCCTGATGAGCTGACGCTTTCTTTCACCGGCCAGGCTACCCATGCTCCCGAACAATGGCTGTGGACCTTCGGCGACGGATCTTCCTCCGAAGAACCCAACCCGCAGCACACCTACGCCATGCCCGGCGCCTATCAGGTGTGCCTGCAGGCCAGCAGCCTCTGCGGCGCCAATATCAACTGCCAGGTGGTGGAGGCCGGCTGTACGCCTCCCCAATCCGCTTTCAGCTACAATGCCAACGGCCTCGCCGTCGGCTTTACCGATAATTCCCAACCCCTTGCCGGCCAGTGGTCGTGGAACTTTGGCGACGGGACCACTTCCTCTCAGCCTAATCCGCAGCATACCTACGCCGCGCCCGGCACTTACACGGCCTGCCTGGTGGCGAGCACCATCTGTGGCAGCACACAATCCTGCCAGACCTTATCGCTGAGCTGTGCGCCGCCCGTAGCGGGCTTCTCCTACAGCGCCGCCCAACTGGCCGTGAATTTCACGGACCTGTCGTCCAATACGCCTACCCAATGGCTATGGGACTTCGGCGACGGCGCCACCTCCACTGCCGCCAGCCCGGCCCATACTTTCAGCCTTCCGGGCGCCTACCAGGTGTGCCTGACGGCCAGCAGCGTCTGTGGCAGCGCTCAGAACTGCCAGGAGATCACCGTAACCTGCTTCGCTCCCCAGGCCAATTTCACCGTCGCCGCCCAGGAGCTGACGCTCAGCTTCACCGATATCTCCACCAACAACCCCACGGCCTGGCTGTGGGCCTTCGGCGACGGCGCCACCTCAACGGAACGGAACCCCGCCCATACCTACCAGTTTCCCGGCAACTACCTGGTTTGCCTGTCGGTGAGCAGCCCCTGCGGCAATACGCAGCGCTGCGAAATGGTGGCCGCCGGCTGTACGCCGCCGCAGGCCGGCTTCGGCTTCACGGCGGATAACCTGGCGATCTCCTTCCAGGACGCCTCATCTGCCGGAGCAGTGGCCTGGCTGTGGGATTTCGGGGACGGCAGCGGATCCACCCAGGCCAACCCCCAGCATACTTACAATCAACCCGGAAGCTACGAAGTGTGCCTGACGGTGAGCAACCTCTGCGGCAGCACGCAAAGCTGCACTACCATAACGGCCAGTTGCGCCGTCCCGGAGGCCGGTTTTTCCATCAGCCGGCAAGGGCTCCTCATCTTCTTCAGTGATATTTCCACCAACGATCCCGACACCTGGTTCTGGGATTTTGGCGACGGCGCCACCTCCACCCAGGCCAACCCGTCCCATACCTATGAAGCGCCGGGCGTATTCGAAGCCTGCCTCGTCGTTTCCAACAGCTGCGGCAGCGACACCATCTGCCAGGAAGTGGAAACCATGACGACCGGCCTGGGCGGCCCGCCGGCCGGTGGGCTCCGGCTGAGCATTTATCCCAACCCCAGCTCCGGCCCGGCCCAGCTGCTGGTAGAAGCGCCAAATAATGGCGCCTACCACTGGGAGCTTTTCAACAGCCTGGGGCAGCGCGCGGCTGCCGGCAAAGGGCAGGCGGGCCAGTCGCTCCCGCTGGATCTTACTCCTTATGGAAGCGGCGTATATTGGGTGCGGGTAAGGATGGGAAGCTATCGGGGCGTGAGCAGGGTGGTGCGGCAGTAGAGGGTTATACATAACGGCAAATGACCAATATCATTGGAGCATAGAGCGCAATCTTTTTAATTTTAATCATTACCACATACATTCCAGAACGAACAAAACACCACTTATCATGGCCACCAGAATACGCCGGGTGGAATATTTCTACGCCACCATCAAGGACCAGCCGGGGCAAGCCTACCTTTTCCTCCAGCAACTTGCCGACCTGGGCGTCAACCTGCTCGCTTTCACCGCCGTGCCCGTCGGCCCGAACAGCACCCAGCTGTCCATCTTTCCGGAAGATGCCAAAAACCTGACCGACCTGGCCCGGCAGGCGGGGCTCAAGCTCGAAGGGCCGCACCACGCCATACTGGTGCAGGGTAACGACGAGGTCGGCGCCCTGGCGGATATCCACAAGCGGATTTTTCAGGCAGGGGTCAATATATATGCCTCCACCGGGGTGGCGACCGATAAGGAGAGCTACGGCTATCTCCTCTATGTCCGGCCGGAGGCTTTTGAACGGGCGGCAAAGGCGCTGGGGCTTTAGAGGTGTTTGGAGCCCAAAGATCGGCCTTCGAACATAGGCTTAGAGATGCTCGTCTTCATCACGTCCCGGCGCTCCGCTCATTTTCCCCAGGGCTTCTGCCAGCCAGCTTTTATTGGCGACTTCCCGGGCGGCATCCACTTCCCTATACAGGGCGCCGATGCGGCCGGATAGTTTTTCCCGCCGCAGCCCCGGCGCCGCCAGGCGGAGTTCGTAGATTTTTTTAGCCAGGTTCAGGAAGTTGGCGTTGGCCGTTTTGCGGTAACCGGAAATTTCGCGGTTGCGGAGCAGGTATTTTCTGAAGGCTTCCAGGAGGGCGAAGAAAGGTTCCGGCTCGTCGAGTTCGTAGTAGCTTTTCAGCTGGATGATCTTGGCGCCGAGGTGGTAGGAGGTGTCGGTAAATTCCACATCCTGGAGCTGCAGAAGGGCATTCTTATAATCTGCCCGGGCGTAGTAAAGAGCCGCCCGGTTGTAGGCCACCGCGTTGAGGCGGCCCTCCTCAGGCAGATGCTCCTGGTAGCCGTCTATGAACTGCTCCGCCCATTTGTAGGCCCGGCTGCGGATTGCGGTGGTGACGATATTTTTAAACGACCACTCCGAAAGCTGTCCGTTAACGAAAAGCAGTTCCCGCTCCAGCATGAGTTCGTAGAGATGGAACACCTCGGCATAGTAAGTTCCCTTGCCGGAATTGATCTGGCGGATGCAGTAGTTGAGGGCGTAGTGGTAAAGCGTACGCAGTTCATCGGTTGTGACCACCTCCGGTTTTTCGGTCAAGAGGCCTTTAAGGCGGTAATAGTGCGCCTCTTCTTCCGGCAGTTCCAGCATTTGCAGAGCCTGGTAGTAAAGCCTCAGGGCCGGCTGTTCCTGCAATCCGGCGCTTTCCCGGCAAATCCGGCGCACCTCGTCCAGGAAGCGGCACTCATAGCCGGCATTGATCACTGCATTGCGGCTGGCCATATCGCAGGCAATGCGCAGTTTGTTGCACCAATAGTAGAGGTCCAGCGCATCGCTCTCCCGCTGGAGGTGGGGAGTAAAATGGCGTTGGCGCCGGTTGAGTTCGTACAGGTCCAGCTGTTGTTCCAGCATAGACTGCTGAAGAAAAAACTCGTAACTGCGGCCTCCCTGCCGTTGCAGCAACTGGCGGGCGCGGCGGGCACTGCGCGCTATGTGCTTTTCGGCGTCACGCGCCAGCAGCTCGCCGATGAGCAGGCGCCGCTCCATGAGAGGGCGTTTCTCGTATTGGAGGTAGGCCAGAAAACCGTACAGCAACTGCAGCAGGCCGCTGATGAAATTGTCGAGGCGGGCATTGTCGTAAGGCTTGTCCGGGAACAGGGCGGCCCAGGCGGCCCTGCGGCTCATTTCCTCCGATTCGAATCCGGGGGCAAAGCCGTTAAGCCAGTCAAACAGGGCCGCCACCTTTTCGTGGCGGTTAAAAAAGGGCGAGCGGGCGTAGTGGCCGAAGCGGGTGCGCTCGCGGGTGCTCAGGGTGCGGAAGAGATGGACGAGGCTGGTGTTATGCATGGTGTTTCGGCGGGCGGCAGATAGTGAGATATTATATTTTTAAAAAATTCTAGAAATTAGAACGCAAAAGCCTTTCGAAATATGGTTTTAATCCAATTTTATAATGAAAAAAAAGCCAGAAATCTGAAAAATTGTACTTTCCGGCGCATAGCTCTACCCTTACTTTTGTAACGGGGTTATGAAAAAAGTGACAGGACGCCGGCCAGTTGTGATTTTTTATGATTCATGGAACCCGGTATGGAGATCATGCGATATCGCAATCGCTCTTAACGGGCCGGTGTACGATCCTCTCAAAGGGCTTTTTGCACAACCCAAAAAATTTGATCCCATGAACAAACGCTAAACTCCTTTCCTATGAAATGCGCACTTTTCTTACTCGGCTTTCTCTTCTCCCTTTCGGCAGTATGGGCCTGTGGCCCCACCCTTTCCGGCTTTCATGCGCCGACATCTTCTCCGGACACCATCGCGCTGGACACGGCCGTCTGCGAGGGCAGCATCATTCAGCTACACTTGCCGCTGGCCGGCGCTACCGGCATTCAATGGCAGCCGGCAAACATGCTCAGCTGCAGCGATTGCCCCGCCCCGCTGACCGAACCCCTGCACGGCGACCAGTTCTTCACCGTCACCGGGCTGGACGGGCAGGGCGCCCCCTTCAGTTATGAGTACAACATCCATGTGCGCCTTTACCTGGACTTCGGCCTGCTGCTCTTCACCAACAGCCCCGTCTGCGAGGGCGACACCCTGGTTTTCGACCCCCATATCGGCGGAGGGCAGTCCTATACCTGGACGAACCCCAGCCAGGAAGTTTTTTCGACGGAAGCCTTTCCCAGCATTCCCGATGTTTCCCAGGCGGATGCCGGAACCTATTCCCTGTACTTCGTGGATGACCTGGGTTGCGAGGCCGGCGCTTCCTTCGATGTGCAGGTATTCTCCTCCTTTACAGTAAACATCAACACCACCGACGCTACCTGCAACGGCCTGTGCGACGGCGCCGCCAGCCTCGACATCAGCGGGGGAACGCCGCCCTACTCGTTCACCTGGGATGAAGGCCTCAATTGGAGCGGCGGCACGGCCCTTACCCTGTGTCCTGGTACGTATCCTTTTTGGATTGCGGACGAAAACTGCCTGCAAAAGCTGGAAGTTGTCATCGAAGAGGCCGAACCGCTGAGCGCCTCCATGAACATTGCCCCTCCCGCTTGTCATGACAGCGATATCATCATCGAGATTTTCAACTTTGCCGGCGGGGCCGGCAGCGGCGAGCAGTATTTCTACTCCACCGACGGAGGGCAAACCTTCCAGCCGACGTTCGACGTACCCTGGCAGATCCCGGCTTCCACTACTTCCGTCACCGTTGCCGATGATGCGGGCTGTCAGGCCGCCTATCCTATCGATGCGGTGATACCGGAGCCAATACGGGTGGATTACAGCATTACCAACGCCTCCTGCATCAGCCAGGACGACGGCGCCATAACCGTCAATTCCATAACAGGGGGAACGCCTCCTTACGCTCTGTTCTTTAACAATAATGCCATAACTATTCAAGTGGCCCACCCGGGGATTGCCCCCGGCATATACAGCCTGGAGATCACAGACGCCAATGCTTGCCGTGTGGAGTATGAGGCCGTCATTTCCACCAACCCCATCGACGCCATCGCCAACGATACCGCCATCTGTGCCGGCGGGCAGGCCTCGTTGCAGGCCCGGGCGCCCGGAGCAGTGAGCATACAGTGGGCGCCCGCCGCCGGCCTCTCCGCTCCGGATCAGCTCGCCACTCTGGCTTCCCCGGCGGAAACCACCACCTATGTGCTCAGCGTTGAGGATAGTGAAGGCTGCACGGGCGCCGACAGCGTGCTGGTGGCCGTCCTGCCCGGCCTCTGCCGGGAGGAGTGGCATGACACCCTCGCCATCGGCGAATCCGGCCAGTGGTGCAGCGTGGCCAGCATGTTCGGTTCGCCCATACCTTACGGCATTACGGAATTCACCTGCGGCGCCGGCCAGGGCGCGGCGGGTTTTGAGGTAGGCCCCACGGGCCTTTGCATCCGGTACAATGCACTGCAGGAGGGGCGGGATACGCTTTGTGTCAGGGTTTGTGAACTGCTGGACACGGCAGATTGCTGGGATGCCTTTCTTTTCCTTACGGTAACGGAACAGTTGGCCTGGCCCGGCGACACCGATTCCAGCGGCCGGGTAGACCAGTACGACCTCCTCAACGTCGGCCTGGGCTACGGCGCCGCCGGCCCGCAACGCCCCGATGCCGGTATCGGATGGCAGGGGCAGCCCGCCCCCCTGTGGCCCTTGTCCACCCCTGTTTCCGGCATCAACTACCGCCATATCGACTGCGACGGCGACGGGTTGATTTCCATCGCCGACACCCTCGCCATCAGCCAGAACTGGGGGTTGGCATGGGAAGACGCCAATGGCCGCCCCGGCGGCGCTCTTTCCACCACCGGCGCCGACGGCGCCCCCTTCTACCTGCAGCCGGACACCCTCATCGAAGGCGCCGCCATGCAGTTGCCGCTGATTCTGGGGACAGAGGAAACGCCCGCTGCCGGCGTCTACGGCCTGGCCTTCAGCCTCTACTTCGACGAGGCCGTCGTCAAGGACGGCAGCGCCGCCCTGGTACTGTCCGATTCCTGGCTGGGCGGCCCCGGCCAGAACCTGATCTATATGCAACGCCTGGACGACAGCGCCGGGCGCATCGACGCAGGCCTCACCCGCATCAATGGCGCCGACGCGGCAGGTTACGGCCCCATCGGAAGCCTGTTCATCACCATAGAAGACGATATCCTGGCTATGAGCCGGGGCTTCAGCCTGGAAGCCCGTTTCGAAATCCGCGATGTGCGCATTATCAGTTATCAGGAAGAACCCCTGGCCGTCGATACGCCGCCTACCGTTTCCCCTGTCCTGACCGCCCTGCGGGAGCCGCTGCAGGACGGTCGCCTTCGCCTGTCTCCAAACCCGGCCCGCGGCCATTTCCAACTGAGCGGCCAGGCCCTCCCGCCGGACAGGGTTCAACTGCTGAATACCATGGGCCAGGCAGTGCGCAACTGGGCGCGGCCTGAAGCCGGCGAGCGTTTATCCCTTCACGGGTTGGCGCCGGGGCCCTACCTGGTGAAAGCACAATGGGGCGCCGGGGCAGGCGCCGGGTGGCTGGTGGTGGAATGACCTGGAAAGGGCCGGGGCTTCCGGCTTCTCCATTCATCCGCAGATGAGGGAGAATTTGTACCTTGCTGCAAATTGCCCTGATGATGCGAATGATAACCCTCATTCTTTTTTCCATACTGGCATGGAGCGGCCGGGCCGGCGCCAGCCCCGACACCCTGGCGCCCCCCAACGGCAACATCATCTACAGCCCGGATTGCCGCACCGGCGGGCTGGGGCCCTTGTTCGGGTTTGTTTTTCCTCCCAACCCCGCCGCCACCTATTACTGGCAGGGCCCGGGAGGTTTTACCAGCCAACAGGCCAGCTTTACGCCTCCCGATACCGGCCGGTACATCCTCACCGTCGCCGTCGACAACTGCCCGTCCGTCCCCGACACTATAGAGGTACGGTACTTCGAGCCGCCCATGGTACAGGCCAGCGCCCCCTCGGATTTCTACTGCCCCGGCGCCGATGCCATCCTGCTCAGCGCTACGGCCAACAGCGCCACGCTGTTCTGGCGGCGGCTGTTGCCCGGCGGCGCCTCCGCCTACCTGGGCGCCGGCGAAAGCATACTGGTGCCGGGCAACCTGCTGGGCCAGGCCACTGAGCGCATACTGGCGACGGCCAACGGCGCCTATGGCTGTGAAGGAGCGGACACGTTGCTGCTCACCCGGCAGGGGCTGCTCACCGCCGGCAGCACCCTTCTGGCCTGCCCCGGCGATACCGTCGTCATCAGCGCCGCCGGCCAGGGGGCCTTCCGGTGGAATTCCGGCGATACCACCGCCATAATCAAAACGGCGGTGGACAGCGCCCGCCTTTTCACCGTCACGGTTACCGATGCCGCCGGTTGCGCCACTACCAGCAGCCAGAGCATCTTCATAGAAGGCGGCGCCTATGTCAGCCTTTCGGCCGGCAGGCAGGAACTCTGCCCCGGAGAAAGCACGCTGCTGCGCGCGGCGGGCGGCGCCAGTTACCTTTGGGAGGAAGGCAGTACCGCCGATAGCCTGCCGGTAGCGCCGCCGGAAACCGGCGCCTTTCTGGTTACCATCACCACTGCCGGGGGCTGTGTCGTCAAAAAGGCCATCGCCATTGAAGTGGTCCCCTTTCCTGTGGCGGAACTGAGCATTTTGCCGGGGGCCATCTGCCGGGGGGACAGCGCTCTGCTCACCCTTGCCAATGCCGATACTGCCTATTACCGCTACTTTGTAAAACCGGATAGCAGCGCCAGCTATTCCTTCACGCTGGATAACCGGGGCTGCGCCGCCACTTTCAACGCTTTCCTGGCCGTTGCGGAACCCCTGGCGCCAGAACTGATTACCTGCGAGGCCAGTTCCAACCGCATCCACTTCCGCTGGCGGCGGATGCCGCAGGATACGTTCTACGAAGCCCGGCTGTTGAGCGGGCAGGCGGGGCGGTTTACCTCCGATACTTCCTTTGTGGCGGAAGGCCTGATCTCGGAAGAGGAGGCAGCGATACTGATCCGGGCCTATAGCACCGGCCCCTGCGGTATCGTCGAAGTGGAGCGAGCCTGCCGGGCGGCTTACTGCGAGCGCCCGCTGCGGGGGCTGAGCCGGGCTATCTGCGCGGGAGACAGCGCCCGCCTGGTATCTCCCCCCGTGAATGCCGCCACCTACAACTGGGCGCCGGCGGAAGGCCTCATCTGTGCGGACTGCCCTATCGCCACGGCGGCGCCGGCGGCCACAGCAACCTATACCCGCACCGCTATCGACACCCTCGGCTGCATTTATACCAGCGCCCTCAGCATCGGCGTAGGGGAATGGCCGCCGGGGCTGATCCCCGATACCCTATATGCCTGCCAGGAACAGCCCTTCTTCTTCTGCCCGCCGGACGGCAGATACCGGTGGGCCGCGCCCGACGGCAGCCCTCTGCCCGGCCATTGCCTGTCCTTTCCGCAGCCTGGCCCGGATGTAAGCGGCATCTATACGCTGACTTTAGAGCTTTCGGAGAGCTGCCGCCTCAGCCGGCAGGCCCATGTGATCTATCAGGACAAAAATGGCTGCAACACCACAAGCCGGCCAGGGAAGGCAAAATACGGAACAGGCCGGTAAAAAATTTCTCATCGGGAAAGGCGGCTCTTCCTGTTTTTCTTTTCTCAAATCAGGGAATAAGTGCTATCTTTATGGTTTCAACGGCGGGCCTTCTGCTCCCGGCCCGCCGCTGAAGACAGCAAGGAAATCCAAATTATAATCCTAAAAACTTGAGTAATGAGAAAAGCCTTCTTATTGCTGCTCATGGGCAGCTTCTCCTCCCTGATCAGTGCGCAACCTACCAACGACAATTGCAACCACGCCCAAAACCTGACGCTGAAAATGCCCTCCCCCTGTCCCGGAACCGTCGCCGTAGAGGATGCTTTCAGTTTCAGCAATATCGGCGCTACCGCTACGATCCCTTTCCCCTCGTTTGCCGCCTGCGGCGATGCAGCCCCGCAGAGTGCAGCGGACGTATGGTTTCGCTTTACCCCTACCGGCAACAGCATCACCATAACGTTGGCCGGAGGGCTGAGCGCTCCTTTTACCACCCTTTTTGAAAGCGGCGGGGAAGGCTGCAGCGAATTGTATCCGGTGGCCTGCGCCTCCGGCAGCGGAAGCCTGCAGCTATCCACCTACGTTGACCCCAGCCGCATCTATTACCTGCTGGTGAGCGGCGGCTCGATAGAAGACCAGGGTGAATTCCGCCTCCGCATACGCAGCGCCAACGACTGCGATCCCTGCATACTGGGCAGGCAGGGCTACTTCACGAGCAGCCCGGCGCCCGTCAACGGCACTTACAGCAGCGGCCAGCGGGTGCATATGTGTTATGTGGCCAGCCGCTGGAATGCCGACGCTACCGGCGAGTACCTCCACGGCCTGGAGCTGGACTTCGGGCCCGGCTGGGATTTGAACACGCTGGACGTCATTCCTCCGCTCTCCTGTTCCGGCCAGGGAAGCTGGGGTTATTATGATCAGTGGACTAGCAGCACTACCGGCGGCGCCTTCGGCCCCGGCTTTGCCTTCGAAGGCCCTGGCGCCGATTACGACCCCGGTAATAACCGGGGCATGGGCGGCAATTTCTGCGCCAATATCGGCATCGACTCGCCTCCCTTATCCTTTTGCTGGTTCATTACAGCGGCAGAGTGCCCCCCCGGCGAATATGGGGTGGACGACGGCCTTTCCGTTTCCGTCCACCTGCTGGGCGACGGCCTTTCCGGCGCCGGGCCGGAATCCCCTTGCTTTGTAGAAAACTGGGATAACTTCCTGGCCGGCCTCTACTGCCCCGACCCGTTAGAACCCCATGTGGCCGTCATCAATGAAAGTTGTAACGCCAGTTGCGACGGGGCGTTTATCATCACCGGCGGGGGGCAGGGCCCCTGGGATTACGCCGTGACGGATACCAGCGGCAATGTGTTCTATTCGAGCGCCAACAGCAGCGGCGCCGATACCGTGCCCGGCCTGTGCCCCGGCCTGTACGCCATCCATGTTTTCAGCACAGCCGCCGGTCAAAACCATACGGTAAACGCCGTTATCGTCAGCACCCCGGCGCCCGTGGCCAGCGCCACTTACAAGCTGCCCTGCTTCGAAGGAGAACCCATCGAGCTTTACGGCCAGGCCACGCCTTCGGCCGGGGCTGCCTTCAGCTGGACGGGGCCCAACGGCTTTCAATCCACAGAAAAGAACCCCCTGGCCCTCTACCCCGGCGCCTACACCCTGACTGTGGCTGTCAACGGCTGCTCCTCGGCGCCCTTCCTGCTGGAAGTGCCGCCCATCAGCCAGGCGGTGGCCACTATTGACGAAGATACTATTGTGGCCTGTCCCGGCGAGATGCTCACGATCACGGCCAGCGGCAATGCCACATCCTTTACCTGGTATGCCAATTACAGCAGTACGCCTGTCGGCGCCGGCCCTTCCATTACCATTATACCTGAGGATGGCGCCGTCTACCGGGTCACCGGCTTCAATGATTCCGGCTGTGTGGGTTCGGATGCAGTGGCCATCAGTATTCCCTTCCAGCCCTTGCTTCATGCCGACACAGCGGGCACGCTCTGCCCGGAGACGCCGGTGACGCTGAGCGTCAGCGAGGGGGAGCAGTTCCTCTGGAACACAGGAGACACCACTGCTTCCATAACGGTAAGTCCTGCCCAAAGCAGCCTGTATACCGTCACTGCCACCGGGCCCGGCGGTTGCGCTGTCAGCCTCTCGGCCATAGTGCAGGTATATAGTGGCGCCGGCATTTTCATCAGCCCCGATGCCGCCATCTGTGCCGGCGAATCGGCCAGCCTCTTCGCCGGCGGCGGCGAGGTGGCCTGGAGTACCGGCGACAGCAGCGCCACCCTGCTGGCGAGCCCCCTGCAGACCACCATCTACACGGCCAGCATCACCACAGCGGCGGGTTGTGTTTTCGAGCGGGAAGTTACCGTCACCGTCAGCCCGGCGCCTGCCATCACCCTGGTTCCGGCCGATACGGCTGCTCTATGCCGGGGCGACAGCCTGCATCTGCTGGCCTACGAGGCCGACAGCCTGATCTGGGACACCCTCGTGGCGCCCTTCCAATCGGCAACCTATGCTCTGCCGGGAGCAAGCAGCTATGGTTGCCAGGAGATCGGAAGTTATACGGTGATCGTCAACCCCCTGCCCACCCTTTCCATCATGGGAGATAACCTGGTATGCAGCAGTGACAGCATTCTGCTGGTAGCCGGCAGCGACGGGGCCCTGCTCTGGAGCACCGGCGAAACGAACGACAGCATTTACGTTCTGCCGACGGGTTCGGAGACTTATTCGGTAACGGCAACCAGCGCCGAAGGCTGCATCCGCACGGATTCCGTCCAGGCCACTCAGGCCGAACCCCCGGCGGCGCCACAGGTTAACTGTTCCTCCAGCCTGGGCAGGGTGGTTTTCAGTTGGCCGGTAGAGCCGGGCCTCACTTACGGCCTCAGGCTGCTCGAAGGGCCGGCGGGCATACCCATGGGCAATAACCAGTACGTCGTCAGCGGGCTCCTGGCCGGCCAGCAGGTACGCATCGAGCTGGAAGCCACCAATGCGGCGGGCTGTGCCGCCAGCACCCGGGCCAGTTGCACATCGGCCGATTGTAGCGTACTCAGCCTCTTCACCGCTGCGCCGGACAGCGCCTGCTCCAGTGGCGGGCCGGTGGGCCTGGTGGCCCTGGTATCCGGCGGCAGTGGCGCCGGTAGCGGCAATTGGTCCGGCCCTGGCGTGAATGGCGCCACGAACACTTTCGGCCCGGCCATTGCCGGAACAGGCGTACACGAGCTGGTTTACACCTACGCCGATGCCGGCTGCGTCCTCAGCGACACCCTGCAGATCACTGTCGTCCAATCCCTGGAAGCCTCCATGGCGGTATGCGGCGCAGGGCCCTCCAGCGTTACCTTCTCCTGGCCTGCCCTGCCGCAGGATACGGCTTATATCGTCAGCATACTAAGCGGGCAAAGCGGCCATTTTACCGGCCCTACCACTTATCAGGTTAGCGGCCTGCATCCCGGCGAAGAGGTATTTGCCGAGATTACGGCCCTGGGCGCCGGCGCCTGTGAGGCCACTACGATAACAGCCAGTTGCATTACCAGCGAGTGCCCTGTTCTGGAAGCGCCGGCCGATACCATGGCCTGCCCGAACAGCAATGTCCGGCTATCCGTCGATCCGGACGGATGGGATAGCTTCTCATGGACGCCGGCCACCGGCCTGAGTTGTTCAGATTGTCCGAATCCCATTGCCAATCCTGTCTTTACGACCACTTACACCATCGTCGCCTCCAACGCGGCAGGATGCTCCGATACGGCGAAGGTCACCCTGTACATCGAGGAAATTCCCGATCATTATATTCCGGACGGGACGATCTATTTCTGCGAAGGCGAACCCTTCGAGCTTTGCCTGCCGGAGATAGGCAGCCCCATATGGATCGGCGCCAACGCCTTTGTCAGCACGGAACGATGCCTGCGGTTTGACCCTGCTACAGCGGCCAATGCCGGCCCCTATTACGTCATCCTGAGGGCGGGCGGCTGCCGCTTTATCAAGCGTTTTATCCTGCAGCCGGCGCCGCCGGTGGAAGTGCTGGCCATCAGCGGTTTCCAGGCGGTTTGCCCGGATGAGGCCTTCACGCTGTTCGTAGAAGCGGAAAATGCCGTCAGCTATCAGTGGAGCCCTTCGGAATACCTGGACTGCCCCACTTGCCCGGTGACGCAGGGAAGCGTACCGCAGACCGCCACCTTTACCGTGGAGATGACGACGGCGGAAGGCTGCGCCGAAACTGCCATGGCCACCGTATTTGTCGATGCCTGTCAGCCGCGCCCTGCCGATCCGCCCATCGCCCATGTGGCGGAAAAGCTGCGCTTCTATCCCAACCCGGCCAGCAACAGCGTTCAACTGGAATTGCCCGGGGAAGGAGAAAAAATAGTCCAGTTGTGGAACAGCTCCGGCATGTTGCTTCGGGAGTTCCGCAGTGCCGAAGCTACGGCCACTCTGCCGCTCGAAGATATCCCCGAGGGCGCCTACCTGCTGAAGGTGGCGGCTAAGGAAGATGTCCGTTCGGGCTGGCTGGTGGTGAGCCGGTAGAAGAGGGGATGAAGGAAAGAATGCAAACCGGCGGCCGCTTTGAGAAACTTCCTCCCAGCCCCCGGCCAGTAGTTTCTTAAAGCTGCGGCTGGCAGGGCTTGCCGGCAGCGAGGTTTAAGAACCTATGCTTGCGGGGGCCTGGCGGAAGGTTCTCAAACCGGCGGCTGGCAGGGCTTCCCGGCAGCGAGCTTTGAGAAACTTCCGGTTGTTCCGGGTTGGTAGTTTCTTAAAGCTGCGGCTGGAGCCGGCGGCAGGCAGGGCTTCCCGGCAGCGAGCTTTGAGAAACTTCCGGTTGTTCCGGGTTGGTA
>CAZAXA010000028.1:0-3002 GCA_964488965.1 uncultured Phaeodactylibacter sp.
ATGTCGCCAAAGCTTATTACTGGCACCGTTTTTACAGCCATCAGGCCGACCTGAACTACAACAACCCCAGGGTGCGGGAGGAGGTGCGCAAGGTGATCGACTTCTGGTTCAACATGGGCGTGGATGCCGTCCGGCTTACCTCCGTGATGTTCCTGTTCCGGCGCGAGGGCACCAACTGTGAAAACCTGCCGGAGGTGCACGAATACCTGAAGGAACTGCGCCAGTATGTCGACCGTAAACACCCGGGCAAGGTGTTGATCGCCGAGACCAACCTCTGGCCGGAAGAGGCTGCCCAGTATTTCGGCGAGGGCGACGAGTGCCACATGAACTATCATTTCCCGCTGATGCCCCGCATGTTTATGGCCCTGCAGACGGAAGACCGCTATCCCGTCATCGACATCCTGGAGCAGGCCCCGCCCATTCCCGATAACTGCCAGTGGGCCCTCTTCCTGCGCAACCACGACGACCTGATGCTGTCTATGGTCACCGAGGAGGAACGCGACTACCTCTACAAGGTCTTCGCCCAGGACCACGGCGCCAAGCTCAACGAGGGCATCCGCCGCCGGCTGGCTCCCCTGCTCAAGAACGACCGCCGCCGGATCGAACTGCTCTACAGCCTGCTGTTCAGCCTGCCCGGCACTCCGGGCATTTACTATGGCGATGAGATCGGCATGGGCGACAATATCTACCTGGGCGACCGCAACGGCATACGCACCCCCATGCAGTGGAGCGCCGACCGCAATGCGGGCTTTTCCGTGGCCAACCCGCAAAAACTCTTCCTGCCGGTCATCCAGGACCCCCTGTACCGCTACGAGGCCGTTAATGTGGAGCTGCAGAACCGCAATTCCACTTCCTTGCTCTGGTGGATGAAGAACATTATAGCCATACGCAAACGGCTCAGGGCCTTCAGCCATGGCAAGATCGAATTCCTGGATTCTTACAACAGCAAAGTGCTTTCCTTTGTGCGCTCCCACGAAGGGGAAAGTATCCTGGTGGTGGCCAACCTCTCCAAACACTCACAGGCGGTAGAACTGAACCTGAAACGCTTCAAAGGGGTCCGGCCTGTAGAGATTTTCAGCCAGAATAAGTTTTTTGAGATCAGGGAGGAGCCCTACCACTTCACTCTGGGCCCCTACGGCTACTACTGGTTCGTGATGGAACAAACGGAAGACGGCGAAGACCTTCCCAAGGAGCGCTCCATCGCCGACATAGAAACCGATGTGGAATGGCCGGAGTTTTTCAGCCACTATACTACCAAACGCCGCTTCGAGAAAAAGATATTGCCCACCTACCTGCGTTCCTGCCGCTGGTTCGGAGGAAAATCCAAAAAGATCGTCTCCATCAATATCAGTCATTTCCCGAGCATAAAGGCCAACGGCCTGGAAGCCTATTTCCTGAACATTACCATTCGCTATACCGATGGGCTGCCGGAGACTTACTTCCTGCCCGTCACTATTGTGACCAATGCCGAACGGATGGTCCGCTTCCTGAAAAATGAGGCCCAAAGCGTCATATCCTACATCAAAACCCCTTCCCGGGAAGGCATCATCATCGACGCAATTTACGAAGAGGGCTTCCGCAATGAACTGTTCTGGGCCATCAAGTCCAATGCCAGGGTGAACGTTGCCGGCGGGCAACTGGTGTTCGAATCCGGAAAGATACTGGATGAGCTCGATGTGGAGAAGGAAGATATCGCCTCCGAGGTGCTCAGGGCGGAACAAAGCAATACCTCGGTGATCTACAACGGCCAGTTCTTTTTCAAAATCTATCGGAAGCTGGATGTCGATATCAACCCCGACCTGGAATTGGTGCGCTTCCTTTCGGAAAGGACGGATTTCGGAAATTCCCCGCGCTACGGCGGCGGCATTCAGTTTGAAATTACGGCTGAGAAAGCCTACACCATCCTGGGCCTGCTGCAGAACAAAATCCCCAACCAGGGGGAGGCCTGGACCATGATGCTGGAAGCCCTGAACCGCTATTATGAGAAGGTGCTTACCAAAGTAGAACGGGACAAACCCGCGCCCGCTCTTTCCAGAAAAGAACCCCTCTATTTCAAAAATACCCCGGAGCGGCTGCAGAAGCTCATCGGCAGCATGACCGCCGAGCGCGCCGTGCTGCTGGGCCAGCGCACGGCCGAAATGCACATCGCGCTGGCTTCCAATGTTTCAGACCCCGATTTTACCCCCGAACGCTTTACTCAGCATTACCAGCGCTCCATTTATTCTCAGCACCGCCGCCTGGCCAATGAGAAGATCAAGGCCCTGGAGCGGCGCATCAGGACCCTGCCGGAACACATCGCCGAAGAGGCCCGGCAGATACTCGATATCAAAGAAGCCATCCTGGATTGTTTTGCCGAGATTTACAGCAGGAAGATCGAGGCCACCAAAATCCGGGTGCATGGCGATTACCACCTGGGACAGGTATTGTACAACGGGCGCGATTTCTTCATCATCGATTTTGAGGGGGAACCCATGCACTCCATCAGCGAACGCCGCCTCAAACGCACCCCCTTCAAAGATGTGGCCGGCATGATCCGCTCTTTCCACTATGCCGCCTATGGCCAACTGGCCCTCAATCAGAATTACCGCAAAGAGGATATGCCGCTGCTGGAAACCTGGGCCAACCAGTGGTTCCATTACGTCAGCCAGTATTTTCTCTCCGCCTATCTGGAAACAGCCAAAGGGCAGAGCTTTATTCCGGATGACAAGGACTCTGTTCAGTTGCTCCTGCGCACTTACATCCTCGAAAAGGCCATCTATGAGGTGGGCTACGAAATGAACGCCCGGCCGGAATGGCTGCGGATACCGATCAGAGGGGTGCTTTATGCCATGGAGGGGTTCCTGGAGGAAAGGGGAAAAAAGAAGGAATGAGGCAAAACCGGTTTGAGAACCTTCATGTCGCTCCCTGCCAGAGAGGTTCAGGTTTGAGAACCTTCTGCCAGCCCCTGCAAGGATAGGTTCTTAAACCTGGGGCCGGGAAAGCCAGTCAGCCGGAGCTTTAAG
>CAZAXA010000028.1:3102-24042 GCA_964488965.1 uncultured Phaeodactylibacter sp.
AAACTACCGGCGAGGGGCCGGGTGGAAGTTTCTCAAAGCTGGCTGCCGGGCCGGGGCTGCCCTTCCGGAGCTTTAAGAAACTACCGGCGAGGGGCCGGGTGGAAGTTTCTCAAAGCTGGCTGCCGGGCCGGGTGGAAGTTTCTCAAAGCTGGCGGCTTTGTGATTTTTATTACCCACAAGGCCCGAAAACTTGCCTATCTTTAGACGTCAATTGATAACTATGCTCTCTAAAAAATCAAAATACGCCATCAATGCGCTGTTGTACATCGCCCGGCATAAGGACGAAGGGCGGCCCGTGTTGGCCTCGGAGATTTCCGAGAATGAAAATATCCCCCATAAATTTCTGGAAGCCATCCTTCTGGACCTCAAGAATGCGGGCATCCTGCGCAGCAGGCGCGGGCGGCACGGCGGCTACTTCATGCAGGCCCCTCCCGAAGAGGTCAGCCTGATCACTATTATGCGCCTCTTCGACGGCCCTATTGCGTTGTTGCCCTGTGTTTCCCTCAACTACTATGGCCCTTGCGATGAATGCCAGGATGAAGCGAGTTGCGGCATCCGTGCCGTCTTCATCGAAATCCGGGACAATACGCTGGAAACACTTCGGGATAATAACCTGGCCGCTATCCTGGAAAAGGAGAAAGAGATGAAAGAGAAAGCGTAGCTCCGCAGACGAAGTTGGCATGCTGCGAAATGCTCCGATTTCCCGTATCTTGTGTTCAAAACGAGATGATGAAAATGAAAGTGGTAGCTTAGGAGGAAAAGAAAAAAACTTGCCTATGAAGCAGGCTTACACTTTCCTGTTTATTGTTCTCCTTGCTGCCGCCGGCCTGTGCAACGGCCCGGCACGGGGCTATATCGTCACCAGGAACGGAAAGCAGCTCACCGGCTTCATAGGCGATATCTACCATTCCCAGTTCAGGAGCATCGTAGTCTTTATCAATGACTTTGGTTCGGTGTACAATATCGAAGCGGAACGCATTCGCGGTTTTGTTTTTTCCGATGAGAAAGGATACGTTGCTTTCGAGAGCAAGAATGTCCGCGGCCGCTGGTACTTCCTGCGCATCCTGGAAAAAGGAGGGGCGGTCAACTTGTACCAATCTCCTGAAGAAGAATATATCATCCGTTTTGAGAACGGGTTGCTGAAGGCCAGCAGCCGCAGCATTACAGAGTTCTGGCTGGAGGTGCAGGGCAGGAAACAACCCATTCGTATCAACCGCCTGAACTTCAGGCGTAAGTTGAAGCGCTTTTTCCGAAAGGCAGGGGCCCCTGAATTCGAAGAAAAGATCGGCACGGAAGGTTACCGCTTCCATGACCTGCCCGGGGCCATACGGGAGTACAACCAGGGCCGCGCTGTGAAAAAGTGGGAAATATGAGCTCCATCCGGCGCGATATGGACAGCGTTAAGCCTGCCTTCGTTTCTCCCGGCCAATGGATGGCCCGGCGCCTGTGAAAGCAGAGCAGGTCAAACCAGGACTGCCTGCTTCCTTTCCACGATCCACGCCGCCATGGCTGCCGGCGACATGATTGCCGGGTCTCCCAAATCCTTATCTTCCACGGTTTCCAGCTCTTCAGGCAGGTGGTTGATCAGGGCGTCGAGGTCGCGGGAAGATTTGATGTGTTCGTCGATCACCCTGGCCATTTCCTCATTGTAGGGGATGCCCCGGGCATGTACGGCTTTGACCAGGCCTTTCAGCAACGTTTCCCATGTGGTCATCGGGCCCTGAACGATGGAAGCGGATTCGGCAAAGGAGTCGATAAAGGCGAAAGGCGCCTTGGCAAACGGTTCGTTCATCGCCAAAGCGCAGGCGATCCAGTCGGAGTCGAAAGAAAAGTCGTAAACGGAAGGCCTTTCCAGGATGCGCTCCAGAACGTCTTTGTGATAGAGCTTGAAGGCTGCCTGCGAGTCCAGTATGCCTCTGGAGAAAATGCTGTGCCCCACCATGCGCTGCATATGCCTCAGGGCCTTGATACCGATGCCCCAACGGCTTTCCTGTTTGACCAGCACGGAATGCTTATCCTTCCGGTTGCCCAGCACTACCTTGTAGCCCTCTTCCAGGTATTTCTGCAGGAGCAGGCCTGCCTGGCCCAGGTGGACGGAATTATCGGCATCGGTATAGATGATGGCCTCGGCGCCTTCCTCCAGGGCTTTCTGGCAACCCAGGATGATGGCCCCGCCCTTGCGGGAATCGTTGGCGGAAGCCAGGTTCTTCAGCGGCCCCGAAGCAGCAGGCAGCGCATCTTCCAGGAAGAGGATGGAAGCATGCTGTTCCAGGGGAGAACCTTTGATGATCTGTTGAGCGATTTTCCCGCTATGATGCGGGCATCCGTCATCGACGGCATAAAGTTTCCACTCTATAGGCGAACCGTTGAACAACCAGTCCAGCTGGGCCATTTTGACCATCAAAAGGTCTTCTCCATTTGGATTGCTTTCCGATTTGGGCAGCAGGCGGTTCTGTTCGCCCCACATGGCAAAAACAACGGCGATCTTAACCGGCCTGGTATTGGCGCTCACGAATTTTCTGGAAGCCAGTACTTTGGAAGCGATCCGGAATTCCAGCGGGGCCCGGCCGTCCATGGCTAACTTCTCTACATCTTCGGCCGGGAAAGGCTCGAGTTTGCGGACCAGTTGCAGAAGGCTTTCCTGGTCCCGGGTTTCCGTGAGGTCGAAGGTGTCCTTGCTTTCCGAACAAAGCTGTGTCAGGGTGCTCATGTTCTATACGTATTTTAGTTGTTAAGTTGCTATTATTTTTTCTCTTCCGGACTTTATTTACGAGCCTTACCCCTGAAAAGTTACTACATTCCATCACTCCATTACCCCACCCCCCTCACGGCCCCAGTTCCCGCTCCACCTCATTCCGGTACAGGGCATCCCGCCACTGCCCGGTAAGTGTAACCAGCAGCAGGACAGCGCTCTGGACACAAAGGCCAATGCCGGCGCCCAGCAGGAACCTGCCCGAAAAACGGAGGATGCCGGCCAGGGTGAAGCACATGCCCATAATGAAAAGGGCCTGCTCGATGAGCCGGCGCTGCTGCGCCATCTGCACCCGTTTGTCCAACCGGGGCATCTCCTGAGCGGCAAAGCTGGGAGGAGCGATCCTGACGATGGAGCGTAATTCCCGTTGCAGCCGGTTGGCCTGCATCAGCTTGCGCGCGCCGGCCCAGGCCTGCACCGTGCTCAGCAGGCCAACCGTGAAGGCAAGGGCCCGAAACAGGTTGCCGTGCCAGTGGCCATAACCCAGGGCTGCAAGGCCCGAAGTCAGCAATGCCCAACAGATCAGGAACATGGCCGTCCAGCGTTCTCCCCTCAGGTATCCGTTGAATTTACTTTCCATAGGGCTAATTTCGCAAATAGGCCCTGTTTGCCAAAACATTGTACTATAGAAAGCCTGAAAAAACAACAGCACAAAAGGGCATCATCGGCCAAAAGGCCAAAAAGAATAACGAAAATTGTGTGATGTCAGCATCTTTTTGCGTATATTTAAGGCAAATACCATCAAAAAACAGATATGCCGGGCTTGCCGGCTTCCTTTTGGAGGGCCGAAACAGGGCCGTTTCATTTAGACGGGATTGACAAGGCCTTCAGGAGGGCCCCAGGCCGGGCGGGCATGTCCAGGCGCCTATTAGCCATGAAAAACACCTGTGTGGAATGCGGCGAAAAATTTATCGGCAGAGCAGACAAGAAATTCTGCTCGGCCTACTGCCGCAGCAGTTTCAACAACCGCATCAACCGGGATGCCAACAACTTCATGCGCAACATCAACAACATCCTGCGCAGGAACCGCCGCATACTGGCAGAGCTTAACCCTCATGGAAAGGCCAAAGTGCATCGCGATAAGCTGCTGGAAAACGGGTTCAAATTCAGTTACTTCACCAATGAGTACGTGACCCGCTCCGGCAATGTCTATCGCTTCTGCTATGACCAGGGCTATCTGGAGATCGATAATAACTTCTACACGCTGGTTATCCGGCAGGAATATGTCGAATAAGGGCTGGCTGGCTGGTTATCCGGATACACTGATACACTAATACAGTTCCAGCCCCTCCGTAAACGGAATGCGCCGAGTGTCCAGCAGTTTGCCTTGCCGGTCGACCAGTTCGATGACTACTTCTTCGAAAGTTTCCGATTCTATGCGGTAGAGAAAACCACCGGGGTGGAGGACTTTGGCCAGGAAGGTGACGTCGGAGTGGCTGTGGTATCGTTCCAGGTAAGTGTAAATGGCGCGGGGCAATTGGCTGGTGTAGAGCCGAACCCGGGTTTCCAGCCATTCCCCGTCTTCCGCATAGAAGGCCTTTTTCAGCCCCCCGTCTTCCTGAAAGGTAGCTACGATGGCCTCTTTGCGGACTTCCCAGTGAACATCCGGTTCGTGGACGTTGGGATACATTTGCCGGAATGCTGTTTTTACCCGTTCAGGAACCTGATCGTTGGCTCCTCCGAAGACGCTCGCCAGAGCGAGAAAAATGATTGCTGTCAGCTTCATATTGGGTGCATTGTTTTTCCCGTTCAATGACAATAATTACAAATGAGCCGGGATTTGGTTGCCGCCTGGGCCGCGTTAGGGATAAAAAACAGGAATTCACAACAGATTGCCTTCCAATATACTCCGCATGCGTCTGGCAAAAAGCTTGGGCGGCTCGGCATAGAGGAGGCCGCCCAGCCGGCGGGCTTCCCGAAGGAGTTTATCCTGCTGTTCCCGGCTGGCGGCAAGCAATATCCGGCGTACATCTTCTGCCAGTTCACCGGAACACTGTTCCACTTTTACATCCAGCAGGGCCAGGTCATGATAGTCGCCCAGTATATCACTGAGTTCTTTGGCTGACTTTTTGTAGGCCCTGAACACCCGGGGCCAGGCCTGCCGGAGAAGCCGGTAATGGTACCAGATATACTTGACGCGTTTGCGCCATTCGTGCATGTCTTCCACCGAAGGGTTTCCCATCGCTTTTTTATAAGCCCGGCGGCCCCGGAGGTACACCCGGTGTATGCCGGTGATGATCTTCGGCAGGCAGTCATCGCGAAGGAGCAGCTGCAGGATGCGCCCTCTGTTCTGCCGAAGCTGCAGAATGGCCTCCTCGATCAGGTTGTCTTCACCCACCTGTGCCTGCAGGATGGCCTCCCGCTCTTTTTCCAGTAAGGCGAGCAGGGGGGCGAAGGCTTCGGCTTCGGCCCCGGGCTGCTCCTTCAGCAAGCTTGCCGCTTCCATCAGGGAAGTTATATCGCGCAGGCCGGCCAGCCGGCGGCCCATATCGCGGTAAAAAACATTGCCTTGCCGGTATGCCTTGTGGCCTAGCTCATCACGGACCAGGCGGTAGAGGGCGCGTAGTTTCTTGAAATGCTTTCTGGCTTTGTGGACGCCGCCGTGGGGGTCTTCATCATCGGCCAGGGCGTCGATAGCCATATGGTTCTGTTCCAGCGCGATGCGGCGGACGCCTTCCGACAGGCCTTCCTCCTTTTCCAGATAGTAAGCCATAATTCTTTGTGGATTTCTTCCATCAAAGAAACGCCATTATGGGCGGAATAGTAAACTCATGACGGATAAAAAACTAGTGCGGGTAGCTGGTGAAGGCATACTGCATGCCGAAGGTGAGGATGAGGTCCCTCTTTTTTACCCCTTCCGGAACGAAGGGTTCGTAGGAGAACTGAATGCTGGCGAGCAATTTAAACCCTTTGTACAGGCCTGCCTGCAGCTGGCTGTCGAAGTACCAGCGGTAGTTTTCCGGCTGGCTGAGGGCCTGCTGCCACCAATATTCGTATTGCAGGCTTAGCGCCTTGCCGAGGCGGTGCTGCGCCCAAAGGCGGGCAGTGAGCCGGTACAGGGAGAGCCTGTGGCCTTCCAGCCCCTCGGGCGGGACGGGAAAATTTATGGCGTCGTACCGTGTGGATTCGTACGTGCCGGTAAGAGAGAGTTTCAGCAGGCGCCCGTCGGACTGAAGGGCGCGCCAGCTTAACCCCGGCCCCAGCTGATAGCGGAAACCAATGCGCCGCCGCAGGTTGGTTTCCATCCATCCCATGAGGTAAGGGTAGCAGCGCCGCCGGGGTTTGTAATAAAGGAAATTGGTGGAGAGCCAGTCGTTTTCCGTTTTGAAACCGGAAAAAGTACCCCGGATATAGGATTGGCGGGACGAAAAGCCCCATCCTGGCTGAAGATGCTTTGCCACCAGCCCGTTGCGCCACAACAGGCGGTCCACATTACCCTGGTTGATAAAGAGCGAAGAACTCAGCTGCAGTTGCCAGCGCGCCGTATCGGACTCCAGGATTTGGGCATGGGCCGAAGGGCCAAACGCCAGTGTCAGAGTAATGACGGGAAAGAGGGTTTTCATTAATAGCATTTTCAATGGAATTGTTCTTGCCGCTATCACCACAGATACCCATTCACCGGCAGCAGCTTCTCGGGCAGCGCCGTCTCGCCCAGTTGCTCCTTTAAGTCCCGTTCGATGGTGTTGCACAGTGCGGTGAGGGGGACGTCAGTAACGAGGTTCTCGAAAGGGTCCTCGTTGGCGGCGCCTGTCTTTTCCATGATGGTAAATACAGCGGCGATAACCACAGCCAGGGGGATAACCAGCCAGGCTGCGGGGCTGAATTGCCCTCCCTGCAGAAAGAGGCTGAGCAGCCCGAAGGGCAGGAGCGTGGCGAATATCCACACAAAGAGGCGGGTGAAAAAATCGTATTGCCGGGGCAGGGGCGTGTTCTTGATGCGTTCACAGGCGCCCTGATGGTTGGCGAACTGCGCCAGGCAGCCCTCCAGTTGGAAACTGTCGAAGCCCTGCAGCGTGCCGCTGGCCATGGCGTCATAAATGCGCCTGCCCTGTATCTGCAGCAGGTAGTTGGGTTTGTTCTGCCGGCTGAGCAATTGCCGGAATTCCTCTTCAGGCAGGAAGGGGCGCAGTTCTTCCCATCGTTCCTCCCTGCGCAGGTGGAATCGCAGGGCATGGGCAAAGGCGATGTGGCGGTAAACCATTTCCTGTGTAAAGGCCGGCGCCGCGGCTGCGTCGTATTGCGCCGTATGCCGGTGGCTGTCGACGAAGGTGATGACCAGCCGGGCAAAGATGCGGCTCCAGTTGATGAGCATTCCCCAGATTTGCCGGGCTTCCCACCAGCGGCCATAGGCGGAGTTGTTACGGAAGGCCACAAAAATAGCGAGCGCCGAGCCCAGCACCCCGATGGGGGTGAAGTTGAGGGCCAGGCTGGCCCCGCCCGGCAGGAGGGTGGCGCCCGCCCACACTATTATGGAAATGGACAGGGCATATACCACTTCCCGCCAGATGTAGGGCCATACCCGAAGTGGATGGAAGTTGCGCTTTACGATCATGTCATTTTCTTTTTGGCCCGGCATTCCTGCCGCCGGGCAGGGCAAATATCCCCTGTGCTGCCCATGCCTGCAAGAACATACCTGAAAGTAAGCTACTTACATTTTAGTAAGGGTAGTGGGTTAAATCCGTTGATCTATTCAGCGGGCCTGGAGGCCCGCTCTCCATTTGCGGCTGAAACTTCAACGGTTTTAACCCGCTACTTTAGTTAGAATGGCGGCTAAAGTGTTTAAGCTTTTTTTCCCGTTTAGCCGTTAGTAAATTTAAACCCGATCCTGATAGCTATGAATACGTTTTTACGCTTCTTCCTGCTGGCTGCCCTGCTCGTCCCGGCATTGGGGGCCGCCGCCCAGTATCAGGCCATTGACCGGCACGCCCGTTCGGCGCCCGACAGCCTGCGGCGCAATCTTCCCGGGCTGCTGGCATATCTGCTGGAGCCTGTGGGAACAGAGGCTGCGAAGGCCCGCGCCCTGTATGCCTGGCTCACCCATAACATCGCCTACGACGAAGAGGCCCGCCGCCAGGGCCGCCGCATCAACCAGAACATTGGCGACATCCTGCGCCGCGGCCGGGGTATTTGCTTTGACTATTCTCAGCTCTACTCCGAGATGTGCCGCCGCGCCGGCCTACGGTGTGTTTCTGTTTCCGGTTATGCCCGCCAGGGGCTTGGCGCCATGGAGCTTCCCGGCGCGCCCGATCATTCCTGGAACGCGGTTTTCCTCGATGGCAACTGGCATCTGCTGGACGCCACCTGGGGCGCCGCCGGCGCCAGGGATGCCCTGATGGATACCTATCATACGGATTACTTCCTGACGCCTCCCCGGCTTTTTGCCCTCAACCACCTGCCCGCTCTGCCCATGTGGCAGTTGCTGCCCTGCCCGCTGAAACCGGAAGAATTCGCCTGGCCGGCCGCCTCTATACTGCCTGTCATTGACAGCCGGCAGGCCTGTTATGCCTTTGCCGACAGTATCGAGGCTTTTCTGCAGCTGCCGCCTGAAGAACAAAAGCTGCAGGAAGCGGCTCAAACCCACCGTTTCCATCCCACTGACGACAACCGGCAAGCCTGGGCACAGGCCCTCACCGATTACGCAGTACATCTCTCGGAGCAATCTGCCGCAGGGCAGGAGGAGAATGCGCTCCCTCTGTTGCGCCAGGCCATCGGCTACTGCCTGGAGGCCCGAGCGATGGCCCTACCCTTGCCCTGGCAAACGGAATTCTACGCCGGCCTGCTGATCAACCAGGCAGTGGCCCTCAACCAGTCCTCCGGCAACGCAGAAACGGTACAACAGGAATTGGAAATACTGAAAGCGGCTGAAAAAAGCCTGGAAGCGGCAAAAGAAGCTCTGGCCGCTCTGCCTGAGGATAACTACTACCGGGGATATGCGGAACAGCAGTGCGCCGCTTACCTGGAAGCGGTACGGCATAACATCTGGCGGCTGGAATGACGAAAGTATAGTTCGCGCGGCATAGAATGTGAATTTTCCGTAAGCGCGAACTTAATAGTGGCCGGCTTAGAAGCTACTTCTGTTTTTAACATTCTAAGCCGCGTCATCTATAATTGGATACCGGAGGGGCTGTTCTTTTCCAGACAATCCCTTCAGCCCTGAAACCCTAAACCCCCCTCTACACCGCCTGTATCTCCCCCCTGCCGAATTTCTTCAGCACCTGGATATGGGAAGCAATGGCGCCGATGAAGGTCTCGTTCTCGATATAAGGCAGGCCGTACTCCCGGGCCGTCTGTTGCACGATGGGCGCAATATGCCGGTAGTGGATATGGCAGATACGGGGAAACAAGTGATGCTCGATCTGGAAATTGAGGCCGCCGAAGAGGAAGTTGGCCAGGGGGTTCTTACGGGCAAAATTGGCGGTAGTGTACATCTGGTGGGCCGCCCAGGAATTGGCGATCTTGCCGTTCTCATCCGGCGAGGGGAAGGCGGTACCTTCGACGGTATGGGCCAACTGGAATACCAGCGCCAGGGTAAGCCCTTCCGTGAAATGCAGGGCCAGGAAGCCCAGCAGGATGTAATACCAGGGCAATTCGATAATAGTGAAGGGCAGTACCAGAAACAAGGTGTAGTATAACGCTTTGAAAAAGAACAGGCGGAACATTTCTTTCCGCGGGTGCCTGCTGTTGTCATAGCCGCCTATCCTGTCCTGAAAGAACTTCCTGTAGTCCTTGAGGAAGACCCAGGACAAGGAAGCCAACGGATAAAAGAGGAATACGTAGATATACTGAAAGCGGTGGATCGGCCAGAGTTCCTGGTTGGGGTTCAGGCGGATGATCGGAATCTGGTCGATATCAGCATCATGGTCGGGGATGTTGGTGTAAGTGTGGTGGATGACGTTATGCGTGATCATCCAGACATAATCATTAGCCCCGACGATGTTGAACCACGCCCCCATGGCCTTGTTGACCAGAGGATTGGCGGAATAGGCTCCATGGATGGCGTCATGGGCTATGCCCATTCCGATCAGGGCAGTAAAGAAACCGTTGACGATGGCCAGCAGCAGCAACACTCCCGGGCTGAAAAGGTTGCTTAACAGCAGCAGGTAACTTCCGATAAAAACCGAAAGGATAAATACGGTCTTGGCGATCATGGCGCCATTGGCATGCTTACTGATATTTTTGCTCTGGAAGTAGGCGTCTACCCGCCTTCTGACCTCAGGGTAGAAATCGGCAAGTTCTTTCTTGTCAAAAGTGATTTTTGGTTGGCCGTCCTGGATGCCCGGAGAAGTTGGTTTTGTGATACTTGTGTTCATGTTGCAATATACTGCTTTCAGTTCTGTCCCGGCAATTCTGCCCGAAAGGCGAAACTGCAGAAACAGTGTTTGATGAAATAATGAAAAACAGCCTCTGCGGCAGGCTGTGATCAGTTGAAGGCTTTTAGTTTGTTGGGAAAAAGGTGGCCTGGGGACAGAGCTTTGGTTAGGGAAGTCAAATATAAATAAATAATACTGAATCGCTGCCTGTGTATTTTTTTTTCTTTCATTTCAGCATGTCGCTGCGGTTCATCAGTATCCAATTGCCACCGACATCAAGGTAGGTTCCCTGCGGGAAGGTTGCCAGGAATTTTTCTTCAAAAAAGGCCTGCGTATGTTTCCGGCCCCTGAGGGTGTCCGTCAGCCTGTTGTACAGCAACAGGCCGCCGGGGGCGAGAGACAGCTTCAGGGCTTCCAGGAATTCAGGGCTTTCGAAAGTATCAGGCACCACATCATCCAGGAAAATGTCCATACAGGCCAGCCCGTATTGTTCTTCATTCTGCAGCATGAAGGCATAGGCGTCTGCACACACGGCCGTAACGGAAGAAGACAACTCTGCCAGCCCGTAGCGGTTGGCCAGGTAGAGAACGGACTCATCCACCTCGACGGCGGTATAGCGGTAATTTTTGCCGAAGCGCCGTTCCAGTATATAAGGTATGCTGCCCAGCCCCATGCCCAGCACCAGTACTTCTTCACTGGGAAGCGCTTCCAGCCTTATTTTTTCAAAAGCCTGCAGGAAGTTGGTGTACAGGTCCTCGTATGAATAAACGGCATTGGCAGTACACAGCTGGTAGCGGCCGTTCTTCAGGCTGACGTAGAGATGGGGGTTGACGTCACTGGGGGCGCTCTCGATGTGCAGCTCGAAAAGGTAGCTCAGCAGCCGTTTCCAGATTGGGGGTCTCAATTGAAGAAATATATGAATGAGTGAATTTTACCCGGCCGGGCTATTTACCCGGATGCAACAGCAGACGTGGCGAGGACGGGGAGTGAATTACGGGGTCAATCCTTTTCCCAGCGGCGGTATTTGGCCGTTTCTTCGAAGACCCTCAGGAGGATCAGCCGTTCCTGAATGTCGAAATCCACGCCGCGGCGGGCCATGGCCAGTTCGGCGGTTTCGAAGGCCTTGTCGGTCCGGAAGGTTTGGAACCCCTGCTTGCCGCCCCAGGAAAAAGAAGGGATGAAGTTGCGGGGGTAGCCTTCCCCGAAGACATTGGCCGAGACTCCGACCACAGTTCCCGTGTTGAACATGACATTGATCCCCGTTTTGGAATGATCGCCCATGATCAGGCCGCAGAATTGCAGGCCGGTATCGACGAACTTCTCGGAGGCGTAGCTCCAGAGTTTGATATTTTCGTAGTTGTTCTTCAGGTTGGAAGTATTGGCATCGGCGCCCAGGTTGCACCATTCGCCGATCACGGAATTGCCCAGGTATCCTTCATGGGCTTTATTGGAATACCCCAGGATCACGCAGTTGTTGAGTTCGCCGCCCACTTTGCAATGAGGGCCTATGGTCGTGCCGCTGTACACCCTGGCGCCCATTTTGATGATGCTTTTTTCCCCGAGGGCAAGGCCGCCGCGGATGTGGCTGCCTTCCATTATTTCAGCTCCTTTGCCGACGTAGATGGGGCCGTGGCTGGTGTTCAGCGTGGCGCATTCCACCTGTGCGCCCTCTTCCAGGAAAATCCGGCCGGGAGGCCCGAGGATGCGGTTCGTCTCACTGATGGGCTGAGATTGCCGGCCGTTGGCCAGCAGATCGAAATCGTCCTCCAGAGCACGGCCATTGAGGGTGAAAATATCCCAGAGGTTATCGATCTTCAGGTAATCCGTGCCTTCCAGGTCATAGCCCCGCAATTCTCCGATATCATCATCCCGGATGAGGTTTTCGATCTGTTCTTCATCCAGTTTGGCCACAATGAGTTCTTCCCCCCGCAGATAGGCGTCATTGAAGTCCATCTGTTTGATGAGGCGCACCAGTTGGGGCGACGGCAATACGGAACCATTGATGATGTAGTTGACCTTACTATGGTCAATGGGGTATTTCTCGGCGAGGTAATCCTGGGTGATATAAGACACCTTGCCCTTAAGCCAGCGCTCCCATTTTTCCCTGATGGTGAGAATGCCCATTCGGATTTCGCAGACGGGGCGGGTAAAGGTGAGCGGCAACAGCCGGTCTCTTATTTCATTATCGAACAAGATGATCCTGACCATAGGCTGATATTGTGGGGCCTTTGTTTTTTCGGGTTCCGACCCGTTCAAATATAAAGGGTTGGGGCTTTCCTTACAAAATTATTTCACAAGTAAAAAAAAAGCCCCGGTCGCTCGGACTGGGGCCTTTGTCTTTTCCGGTAGCTGGCCTTAGGATTCCGGCTCAGCTTCAGTGTCTTGCCTGGCAAAACGGGTCTTGGCGAATTTCTTGTTAAACTTATCGATACGGCCTGCGGTGTCGACGAATTTCATCTTGCCGGTGAAGAAGGGGTGAGAATAACTGGATATCTCCAGTTTTACCAGAGGGTATTCTTTACCGTCTTCCCAGGTGATGGTGTCTTTCGTGGGCGCGCAGGAACGGGCAAGGAAGGCGTCGCCGGAGGAAAAATCCTTGAAGACGACCGTTCTATAGTTATTCGGATGAATGTCTTTTTTCATGGCTAACAGCTTTACGTCTTTTAAACAGGGCGCAAATATAAAGATTTCCTTTTATTCCGGAAAGCTATGGGCGGGGTTTTATTGTAAAAACGCTATTTTTCCGGAAAATTCAGGCATGGAAGTCAGTCCCGGCATCAAGCGCACAGCAGCCATGGTAGTGTTGCACCATGAGGAGTCCTTTTTACTGCTCAGGCGTAAAAATAAGCCCTATGCAGGCCATTATCTGCCTGTAGGAGGCAAGCTCGGCCCCCACGAACGGCCCATCGACGCGGCCCGGCGGGAGGCCCTGGAGGAAACGGGGATACGCATTGAAAAAGGCCAGTTGCGCTTTGGAGGAGTACTGGTTGAAAGTTCTCCTACCGATTACAACTGGCAGTCCTTCATCTACCTGGCGGAAATCGCCTGGATGCCGCCCCCGCCTTGCCCGGAAGGGGAACTGGAATGGATCGCTTTTCAGGATATTCCCTCCGTGCCAACCCCGCCTACCGATTGGCAGGTCTACCAGTACCTGATGCAGCAACGGCCGTTCGCCCTGGATGCCGTGTATGATGAAAAACTCGTACTGCTGGAAATGCGGGAAGAAATCTCAGGGGAAGTGGTTTGGGAGAAGGGGGATAAGAAAACATAGCCCCCTGTTAAAACCGCGTATCCAGATAATACGGCAACATCTTTCGCCAGCTGGGCCAGTCGTGCGGGATGTCGTGGCCCCAGACATCCAGCTCATGGGGTATGCCTTTGGCGTGCAGCAGGGCGGAAAAGCGCCGGGAAGCCTCGGGGTTTTCCCAATCGCCGGAGCCGGTGACGATGTGGATATGCCCGCTCTGCCTGATCAGTGGAAGGTAGTAGTCGTCGTTGAGATTGGGCAGGTATTGCATGGGGGAGTTGAAATAGACGTCTTCATCGTGGTAGCCTTTGGTATAGCTGCTCAGGTCGTAGTCGCCGCTCATGGCAATTACGCCGTTGATGAGGTCTGGGCGCCGAAAGAACAGGTTGGCCGAGTGCAGGGCTCCAAAAGAAGCCCCGCAGGTGATAATGGGCGTCTCCGGGCTGGCCTTGCTTTTTATGAAGGGCGCCACTTCATTAAAAACATAGTGGTTGAACTGCTGGTGGCGAATGGCCTTGTGCCGGGGGTGCATGTGCTGGTTGAGCCAGCTTTCCGCATTGATGCTGTTGATGGAAAAAACCTTAACCTTGCCCTCGTTGATCTGCCTGCTGATGGCGTCGATGAGGTGAAAACGCTCGTATTCCAGAAAATCAGCGGCGGCAGTGGGCAACAGGAGCAGGGCGAAACCATAATGGCCATATACGGCCACTTCCATATTCTTGTTCAGGGCAGGGCTGTGCCATGCGTGGATTTCTCGGTTCATGAATGAGTGAATTTTACCCGGCCGAGGTACGAGGGCGGGGAGTGAATAAGCCAGGCGAAGATAACTGGTTTTCGGAAATTTTACCTCAGTTGCGCCCGGCCCGGTTTACAACATTTGCCGGGAATATTAGAAAGTCATTATAAGCGGGGCCATCAGGTTGGGTAATTCTTTGGTATGGCTTAATTTCACCGGTTGTAAAAATGCGCGCCTGCAGATGCCTGTACAAAAAAGGACAAGGGGCGTCTCCGCCTGGATACAGGCATCCGGTCATTCAATCATTCATTCCTTCTACAATGGCCAACACGTACCTCAATACCATTATCGACCGCATCAATCGGGTGAGCGGAGAGGCTGGCCAGGCCTTTGGCGGCCTTTCCGCCGAACAGATGAACTGGAAACCCGGCGATAAACAATGGAGTATCGGGCAGTGCCTGGAGCACCTCATCGTTTCCAACCGAACCTACTTTCCTCAGTTGAAAGCCCTTGGCAACGAAATCCCAAAGGCGCCCACATTCTGGGAACGCCTCCCTTTTCTGCCGAAATTCTGGGGCAATATGCTGCTGAGGTCCATTACGCCGGAGCCGAAGCGGAAGATGTCCGCCCCCTCTGTCTTCAAACCCGGCCAGAGCGAAGTGGCAGAAGATATCCTCCAGCAGTTCAAGGCGCACAACCTGGAATTGGTCAAGCACCTGCGCAATACCCGGGGGCTCAATCACAGCCACGTCATCATCACCTCTCCTGCCGCCTCTTTTGTCGTTTACAGCCTGCACGACGCCATTAACATCCTGGCCAACCACGAAGAGCGCCACCTCCTGCAGGCCAGGCGGGTGATGGAAGCCGATGGATTCCCCAGGGGATAAGGCCGGTCCCGTTTGCCGCTCCAGCGCCTGCGTTCATCCGGTGAGAACACTCCTCCACACATTCTCCCTTTCTTCCGGCGGCCGGTTGGGATAATTTTTGTCCTTGGAATTATATCTGTAAACTGCCACACTTCATTTTCCCTTTCCTCATGCCATGTTCTATGCCCTTTCAGGGCAGGGAGGGCCTTATTGCCTGTATCTGAGCTGTAGCCCCGGTGAGAACAGGCTTCCGGCCCGGAAGGGGCCATCTGTGCCGTAAAACGAAATATTCGATTCTTTATAAAACCCATCAATCATGAAAGCAACAATGACTTTTGCCCGGAATGGCTGGCATGCTGCCTGCATCTGCATCCTCCTGAAAGCTCTGTTATTTTCCACTGCCGCCTTCCCCCAATCCTATTCATTCGCCCCTCCTGTCCTGAACCCCTATGGAATCGTGGAGCACTCCGGGCCGGAGCGTGTTTCCAATATCCTGGCCGCTGATATTGACCAGGATGGCGCCCTGGAAGCTTTTGTGGAAATCCACCAGGCACAAGCGGGCGGGGAGCAGGATTTTCTCTATTACGAAAATACCGGCAGCAATCACATCCCGGTCTTCTCTCTGCGGCAATCTTACCCCTTCCGGATAGCCAATGAGCCTGGAATATGGCCCCGGCAGTTCGTCGACATAAATGGAGACGGCCTTCCAGACCTGTTTTTCTGGGAATGGGCCGAAGGCGCGCGGGTGCGTTTGCAACTCAACGCCGGCAATCCGCACAACCCTAAATTTGATGCTCAGGGCATTATCGAGAACCCCTACGGCATCGTTCTGCCCAAGACGCCCCTGCAGACCGACCACCTGCTGGACGCCGTAACCCCAACTTTCGTGGATATCGACAGCGACGGCGATTTCGACCTCTTCTACGGCGGCGCTTTCTTCAATAATGAGCCGGACGAAGGTTATTACTTTGCCCGCAATAACGACCCCTCCGGCCGCGGCGCCAACCCCCGCTTCGGCCTGCCCGAGCGCAACCCCTTCGGGCTGGTTCTGCCCGTGGCCGGCTATCACCGCCAGGCCTTTGCCGACCTGGATTGCGACGGCGACTTCGACCTCTTCACCTATATTGAAAATGCAGGCCTCTTTTTTCATGAGAATACCGGCAGCCCGGCCAACCCGATGTTCGGGGAGGGCCGCCTCTTTTTTTCTCTCTCGGAATCATCGGCAATGAAATTCGACCCTGCTTCCGGGATTTTCCTGGACATTCATGGAGATACCGACCTGGACCTGATCTGCGGCGGAGCGCTGGGCGCTTATTTTTTCGAGAACAGGGCGGAGCAGCAGGATGCAAACTGCCTCAGTACGGCTGTGGAGGAAAGGCCATCGGCGGGCCCCTTGGGAATCTACCCCAATCCTGCGGGAGAAGGGGCCTGGGTTGAGTGGGAAGCAGAAACCGGGCAGGAAACGCCCGAACTGGCCATTTACCGGCTTACCGGCCAGCTCGTCCTCCGGAAACCCCTGAGGGCACAGGCTCAGCGGGTAAAGGAGTGGATCAGCCTTGAGGGCATGGCGCCAGGGGTGTACACGGTAGTATTGCGCAGCGGAGAAAGATGGGAAAGCAGGAAGCTCGTCAAATGGTGAAACGAAAGGCGCCCATCCATAACATCGATGGCCAATGTTACGTATGGGCGCGCTTTTTATCCCAAACACGCTAAAACTTTTCTTACTTTGCCTGGGCAGGCATAGGCATCGCCTTGCCGGCGGCAGTATTATAAACCACTACCTCTCTGGACAGGCCGGCATAGAACTCCTCCAGGTAGCGGATGATGTCTTTGCGGGATTTGTTGCTCAGCAGTTCGAACCGGCTGACCAGGCTTATCAACTCCTCTTTTTTGGAATAGAAGTAATCAATGGCCTCTTCCAGTTCTGAACGGGAATGTTCGGCGCCCATATACACCCGCTGGCCGATAAATTTCTGCCCTACATTTACATCCGGCAGGGCATAGCCGGCGTCGACCAGGCCCGAAAAGTCAAAGTCATACGGGCTGATCCAGTAGGGGCTGCCGTCCCTGGGTTTCATAATCTTCAGGTTGCGGCCCATCGCCAGCGACCAGTCGGTATTGCCGATCATATACTGGAACATGGCGTGGATGCGGTAAACCTGAGAGTCGATGCTGGAAGGGCCTATGCCGAAGCAATCCTCACATTCTTCGCTGTTCATGCGGGCTGCCAGTTCATCGACATCTTCCAGCAGGATGCCGTATTTGGTGAAGCGGGTATCGCTGTCGGTGTCGATGTAGGTGATCTGCACCAGTTGGGCCCGGAAATTCCGGGAACTCAGCCTGCCATATAACTGATAGGCGAGATATTCCCGCAGGACGGCCTCTTCGCCTTCTTTTCCTTCCTGGCAATGAGTGACTACCTTGAGGTCGTCAAAAGGCAGCAGGCCGCGAGCTTGCAGTTCCTCCCTGGAAAAGTCGATCTTCAGAGGAGGAAACTCGCAGATGCGACGGCGGAACCGGCCCCGGACGCTGACCTGGGCGCTCCATTCCTGAACATCGCCCTGCCCGTCGGTAAACCGGAATACTGCCGCTTGTTCATTATTTGTTCTCACATGGCTTTCCAAAGTGGCCAGGCTCAGCTCCAGTTCAACCGGCAGAACCCCCTCGCGCTCCAACTGGTTGAAGAGGGTCTGGGTATTTGCCAGAGCTAAACCTGGTAAGCAGCTAAGCGCCACTAAAAGGATTTGAAACAAGGTTTTCATGATCGTTTTCAATCTTGAAGTCGGGTAATTAGATGGTTCCCGGGGATGAAAGGTTACACCAAAAGTGGCGTTTTTGGAGGCTGCTGTCAATTTAATTTGATCAAAGTGCAGGCTTGCCTTATTAATGGGCCCTTTTTTTCGAGTAACGGCTCTTAATCCTGCCCGGGGCGGCTTCGCCAGGCCATAGCCAGAAAAAAGGCGGAGACCAGGTGCCATACGCCCCACCAGGCGGCTATCATGGCCATGCCGCCCATGCCGTTGAAAAAGTTAAAGATGAGAATGAGCCCCAGGCCGGAATTCTGTATGCCTGTCTCGAGAGAGATGGCCCGGGCATCCCGCCGGCCCAGGCCATTGCCTTTGGCCCACCAATAGCCTATGAACAGGGCCGAAGCGTTGTGCACCAGTACGAGCAGGAAAACGAGGTGTACATACCTGGCGATATTGTCAAAATTGCCATATACGGCCACCACGACGAACCCCAGGAAAATGGCCATGGAGAGGATGCGTACCGGCTTCCTGATGAGCGCCGTAAACCCGGGGCGCCGGTAATGCAGGAACATGCCTATGGCCAGCGGCACGAGGATGAGTTGTACGATGGTATTTATCATATCCAGCGGGCTGACATAGATTTGTTGCCGCAGGCTTTCCGTGCCGGGAACGAAAGGCGCCAGCCAGGTAAAATACAGGGGTGTCACGACGATGGCTGCCAGGGTAGAGACGGAGGTCAGCAGTACGGATAGAGCGGCATTGGCACGGGCCAGGTGTACGGCGAAGTTGGAGACATTGCCACCGGGGCAGGCGGCCACCAGCACCATACCCAGGGCGATACTGGGCGCCGGGCGGAAGAAGAAGACCAGCCCCAGAGTCAGCAGGGGTAATAGTATCAGTTGCGCGCTCAGGCCTACCAGCGGCGCCCGGGGCGAACGGGCCAGCCCCCGGAAATTGTCCAGCCGCAGGTCGAGCGCTACGCCGAACATGATGAAGGCCAGGCAGATATTGAGGATGAGTAGCTGCTCCGGGTTGAAGTTGATCCGTATGCTGTCTATTGCCTGCATTTCGTTGCGTTGGTTGTGAATCTATGAGTTCTTTTTCTGTTGAGCACTGGGGCATCGGCCGGGTTTCAGATACATTTTCGTACAAAAGTAGAAAAACTCTCCGGCGCTGAAAAAAGAGTATTAAAGCGGGGCTATCTGTATCTTTGGCTGTAAAACTGCGATAATCTGTACATATGGCGCCCCTTTCTGCTTTCCCCCTTCCCTTGCTTTTGCCTGTAATCATAGCGGCTCTTTGCGCTTGCGCCGGAACCGGCCGGCCGCCTACCCTGCGCGTCCTTTTCCTGGGCAACAGCTACACCTATTCCAACGATATGCCGGCCATCCTGCAGGCCCTGGCGGCTTCCGGCGGCGACAGCCTGGACTACGAGATGGAGGTTCCCGACGGCGCCAGCCTGGAAGAGCACTACCGGCGTGGTTCTATGGGTTTAGCGTTCAGGGAAGGAGCGTGGGACTATATCATCCTGCAGGAGCAAAGCCTTCGGCCGGCCATGCCGATCAGGCAGGTGGAAAGGGAGTTCTTCCGGTACGGGGAGTTGCTCGGGGAACAGGCCAAATCCCTGCATCCCGGGGCGAAGACGGTGCTGTATATCACCTGGGGGCGCTGGCACAATACAGGGCTTTTATGTGAACTGGCGCCGGCTGCCTGTGATTACTGGGGGGCCGACAGCCTGATCACCCTGCGCTACCGCATGCTGGCCAGGCGCATGGGGGCCCTGACGGCGCCGGTAGGCCCGGCCTGGCGGTATGTGCAAAGGTTCCATCCGCAGGTAGAACTCTTCAACCCGGATGCCATACATCCCAGCCTGGAAGGCTCCTACCTGGCGGCCTGCTGTTTTTATGCCGTTTTGTTTGATAAAGACCCGGCCTGCCTTTCTTACGATTACGTGCTTCCGGGGGAAGTGGCGGCCCTGCTCCGGGAGGCGGCCTCGGCGGTAGCCTTCGGGGAGGGGAGGGAGGAGGTGATGAGGGAATGATTGTTCAGAAAATAATGATTATAAATATAATCGTTATAAAAAATATGATTATCTTTATAACGATTGTTTTCAAACCAAACGCAGTATACCATGGCGTCTTCAAATCACCTCTTTCGGCTCATCACTCATATCCACCGTTTGCGCAAAGCGGCTATCGCCCGGCAGAAGGCCCTGCTGGAAAAATACGGGCTCAGCCCGCTTGACTGGGCCATTTTGCTCAGCCTGTACGAAAACCCGGGACAGTCGCAGGCGGCGGTGGCCCGCTCGATCGGGAGGGCGCCCTCCAATGTGCGCTACCCCATAGAACTGCTGGAGAAGCGGCGTTACCTGCAACGGGAAGCCGATGCCGGCGACCGCCGGATGAACCTCACTCTCCTGAGCCCCGAGGGGGAAAAGCTGGTGAATACCCTGTTGCCTGCATTCGAGGCCAGCGACAAGGCGCTGCTCCAGGGCCTGTCGCCCAAAGAACAAGAGGAATTGGAAAGGTTGCTCCAGGCCCTGGCGCGGGAGCAGAAAAACGCCTGAGCAAAAACGGGCCGCTATGCCTGATACTCCTAAAAATACTGAAGCGATCCGGGTGTTGTTTATCGGCAATAGCTACACCCATACCCACGATATGCCCGGTATCCTGGAAAAGCTTGCCGCTTCGGCCGGCGCCCGCCTCAGTACAGTGACGCGCGCTCCGGGAGGCTGGTCGCTGGAACAGCACTACGGGGATAAAGAAACCCGGCGCAGGATACGGGAAGGGGGCTGGGATATTATCGTGCTGCAGGATCAAAGCCAGCGGGCGGCCATGCCCATTCTGCGGGTGCAACGGCAATTCTTCCGCTACGTCCGCCGGCTGAACCGCTTTATCTGGTGGCGCCTGTTTCCCAAACCCCGCATCATCCTGTACATGACCTGGGGGCGGCGGGACGGCGACGCGGATAACCGGGACTATTACCCGCCGGCAGGAACCTTCGAAGGCATGACGGCCCTGCTTAAAGAACGCTATGAGAAAATAGCCGGCAAGATCAACGCCAAAGTGGCGCCGGCAGGGGAGGCCTGGGCCTACGCCAGGCAGCGCTACCCGGATATTGAACTCTACCAGGAAGACGGCCACCATCCCAGCGCCGCCGGCTCCTACCTGGCTGCCTGCTGCTTTTACGCCACTATCCTCGGCAAAGACCCTCTCCTGCTTACTTATGACTTCACCCTGAAGCCGGAGGCGGCGGCAAAACTACGGGAGGTTGCTTCAA
>CAZAXA010000029.1:0-24007 GCA_964488965.1 uncultured Phaeodactylibacter sp.
CGGCGGGCTGATGAGCGGCACGGCCCTCAGCGCCCGCTACTTCTCCCCCGGAACTCTTGCTTATGGCGCTGAGCCCAAAGCCGTGGACGATGCCTGCCGCTCTTTCAAAAGCGGGGCCATCCAACTGAACGCCACCATCGACACCATCGCCGACGGCCTGCGCACGAACCTGGGCGAAAAGACTTTCGACATCATCCGGCGCGAATTGGAGGACATCTTCACCGTCAGCGAGGAGGCCATCATCGCCGCTATGCGCCTGGTGTGGGAGCGCATGAAGATTGTCATCGAACCGTCCTGCGCAGTGCCTCTGGCCGCTATACTGGCCAACCGGCCGGCCTTTGAAGGCAAAAAAGTGGGGGTGATACTCAGCGGGGGCAATGCAGATCTGGGGAAGTTGCCGTTTTAAGGATCATTATCCATGATTAGGAGAAGCAGGCATATAGATTCCTGCTCACACTTTTTCCCAATCCTGTCGAATAGCAGCGATAAATTCCGCCGCGCCAACTCCCGCATCCATTTAATTTGTTTAACTTTACCAGGCCAGTTTATCACCCGCGCGTTTATCCTTTTTCCCATGCTTATTCCCATCCCATGAACCGGAATCAGCAAGCACTACTATGAGAACCATTTTACTGTTAAAGCTCATGCTTTCCTTTGCTCCCCTGCTTTGGTGCCAGCCAGTTGGCATGCAGGAAGCGGCGCAATATCAGAACCAGGCGGCCTCCTTGCTTTTGAATGGGGAATACGAAGAGGCCATCCGCCAGTTGGAGGCTGCGGCAGCCTTGTACAAGGCCGCCGGCGAATGGGCATTATACTTCTCCTGCCTCAACCAGTCTACAAACGCATATCTGAGCCTTGGAAGGATGGATGATGCCAAGCGCACGGCCAAAAAAGCCCTGTGGGAAAGCATTCAGAAAATGGGCCGCGATAACGATGAGGCAGCCAGGGCCGCACACTGCCTGGCAGAGGTGTACAGCCAGGCCGGCCGCCACGAAAAGGCCATCGAGGTGCACCGGATGGGCCTTATGATCCGGGAGAGCATTTATGGCGAACGCCATCCGAAGCTGGCCGATTCGTACGATTGGTTTGCCCGGGCCTGGCTGGCTGCCGGGGATTTCAGCAAGGCCGATGAATATTACCGGAGCGCTCTGAATATCCGGGAAAACCTGCTGGGCAGGCAACATCCGGACGCTGCCCTCTCTTTTACCAACCTGGGCAGGCTGGAATTCGCCCGCCATAACTATGCCAAAGCTCTGGAGTATCATCAGCAGGCGCTCGGCATCAGGAAGGCCCGCCTCGGCCCGCAGCATCCGGATGTAGCCTCTTCTCTGATCTCTATGGCCCGCATCAACCGCCGCCTGGGCAAAAGTGCTCTGGCCGGGAATCAGTACCGGGAGGCGACAATAGTATTCCGGGAAAATATGGATACCGGAGGGGAAGAGGCAGCAGAGGCCTTTCACTACCTGGCCGAAGCTCAGCTCGATAAAGGCGCCCTGCCCGCCGCCCTGCAGTACGCTAAACAATCCATCAGGGCGCTGGCATTCAACCCCAGGCAATATGCGGCGCTCCTTTACCAGAACCACTATACCCTCGGCGCTATCCTCATGGAGAGGGGCCGGCATCAGGAGGCAGCTGCCAGTTTCCGACAGGCTATTGCCGCAGATAAGCGCGAGGCATCGGCCGCCTGCTACCGGCAGTGGTGCGAGGCGCTACACCGGTCGGGAGACACCTCCGCCGCTATCTCGGCCGCACATACCTACCTGGAATGGGCAAAACAGCAGGAATCTCCCGGCGCCTTACCCGATGCCCGTGCCCGCTTGGGTTGCCTGCTCGTTGAAACCGATAGCCTCGATGAGGGCGTCCGGCAACTGGCACAGGCCCTCAACCATCCCGACGCGCCATACTGGCTGCTTCAGAAAGCCAGCCTTGCCCTGGCAGACGCCTACCGGCGGCAAGGCCAGTATGAACAGGCTATGCAGCAGTATCAGCAACTGGCCAGAGAACTGGAACAAAGCAACCGGGCAGGGAGCCTTCATCTCCGCCTGCAAACGCTGCTGGCGCTTGGGGAATCCCACAGCACTCTGGCCTCACAGGACAGGAACACCCTTTACAACCTGGAAGCAGCGCTGGATATCGATAAAAGTTGCGATCATTTGCTCTTCCGGCTCCTTCGCTCTCCTTTGCCCGGAGAACAACTTTCTTCATTATCCGAAGCTCAGAGCAGGCTTTACAGCAACGCCATCAGGGATTGCTACAGCCTCTATCAGCAGAATCAGGACAAAGGCTATCTGGATAAGGCTTTCTACTTTTCAGAACGCAGCAAACGGCTGAGCTTACAACTGCCGCTCCTGCTGCTGCCGCCCGGCGCTTTTGACCAGGCTCCAAAAATACTGCTGGATGCCGAGGCAGAACAAAAAAACCGGGCGCTGGCCCTGCTGAGGGCCATTCAAAATAATCTCCCGGAAGGGGATAGCATAGATTCCCTGGTACGGGAACTGGAAAGAGCAGAAGCCGAATACGGGGCAGCTCTCGCCAGGCTGGAGCGGGAAGCTCCGGATTATTACCATTTCAAATTTGGAGCAGCAGTAGCGGGTATTGAAGAACTGGACGCCTTTTTGCAACGGCATTCGGCCAGCATGTACGCCTATTTTGCCGGCGAGGATGGCCTCTATATTTTTTATTCCCATGGCAAGGGCCTTCAACTGGCCCGGCGGCCCATGGATGATGCGTTTTACAATAACCTCCGGTCATTTCTGGCCCTTGCCCTCAATGCGCCGGAAGCGGGCCAGGCGGAAGTTTACGGACAATACGCCGCCCAGGCGGTAAGCCTGTATGAAAAACTTATACCCGGCAACCCCGGGCCGGGGCCCCGGCAGCTTTTCCTGTTGCCGCATGGCCCTCTGCAGTTGCTGCCTTTCGATGCGTTGCTGCCTCATGCCCCGCCACAGGCAAACTTCTCCAGCCTGCCCTACCTCGGCCTTACCCACAGCCTCGCCTACCACGCTTCTGCCACGACATTGAAAGCTGCCTGGGAACAAACCGGCGAAGTAAGTTATGATATTCCGTTCGCTGCCTTCCTGTCTTCAGCCACACAGGAACAGCTCGCCATGAAAGGCGCGTATGGACGGAGCGGCAAAGGCGCTTCCTCCCTGAGCGTTTTCACTGAACCGGCCAGGGCCTGGGCAGCCCGTTATGGCGGTAGCTTGTGGGAAGGGCCCGATGTCCGGGAAGCGGCCTTCCGGAAGCTCCCCCCTGCTGAAACCCTGCTGCTGGCAATACCCGTCAGCATCGGCCTCCTTCCCGATGATACTTTCCTGTCTTTTGCGCCGGAAAAAGACAGCCTTTATGATAACCGCTTCTACCTGGAGGAGGCCTACGGGCTCCCAAAGCCGGTGGAACTGTGCATTATGGCATCTTCCTTGCCTCAATCCATGGAGCATACCGCCTGGCCGCAGTTGGCCCGGGCCATGCAATACAGCGGTTGCCGGTCCCTCTTGTTCCAACGATGGCCCGTTGCCGGGCCGCCGTCGGCAGAACTGCTGGGTATCTTCCTGGCCCGCCGGCAGGAAGGCGGAAGCCTCCCGCTGCAACTGATGGAAGCCAGGCAAGCCTACCTCAGAAGCCAGTCCAATGCTCCCGAAAGGGCGCATCCCCGCTACTGGGCCGGTTTTATGTATTACGGGCTTCCGGCCCCGGCAAGCCCGGTATCCGGCATCCCCCGTTATCTGATCATTGCTGCGGTTGCCGGCCTGATCTTCATCGGATGGCTGGTGAGGCTGAAGTGATTTTTTGATTTTCATTCAATCATACTCATGCAGGCCGAGGTCCTCGATGAGGTTGACCAGCTTCTGGCCGTATTGTTTATCGGTTGCATAGCCCGCCCTGGCCAGGCCGTGAGCCCAGGCGCGATAATCCCTGCTGCCCAGGCGAAATAAGTGGCCGTACCTTTCCGACCCTTTCAGGAGCAGGCTGTGGGCGCGGTAGCTGTCCCAGGCGCTTTTGTAGATTCTGAAGAAATCTTTATGGCTGTCATCGGTAAAATTGCTGCAATGGCCTTTCTTACAGCTGCGGGAGAAGCATTTTATCCCGAAATGGTTCCTGTTTTTAGTGGCCAGGCTGCTTTCTCCTACATTGCTTTCCAGCAACCCCTGGGCGAGGGTGATGCTGGCCGGGATGCCGTACTTTTCCATTTCCCCCTGAGCGACCTTGGCGTAGCGCTTGACATACCGGAGCTGCTTGCGCCGTTTCTCCGCACGGGCCGCGGCATCTTCACTGCTTCTTATTCCCTTCTGGTTGTCGCTGAGGTTGGAATAGGTATTGGCCAGGTTGCTCACGTTGACGGCCTGCCCGTAACTGGCAGGCATGGCCACCGGCTCTTCCGGCCCATTGCCGGCATAAGGCGCATTGCCCGCCGGCTGTGCTCTTATCGTGATCGGAGGCTCTCCGCCGCCGGCCAGTTGAAGGCTTGCCGGAATATTGCTCAACTGAAGGTCGATGGCCAGGTCTTTCTCGTGAGCCAGATATGCGGCAGCGACGAGCAGCATCACCCTCAGCCAGTATTTCCGGACGCCCTCATTGAACCTTTGGCCGGCCTGCCGGGCCCGGGCCCGAACCTGTTGCAGGAGTATGTTATTCATTTTGTCGTTTTTTGTATCGAGGAAAATCGTATAACCTCAAAATTAAAACTTTTTGTTTTATTTCAAAATATAAAAAACTTTTTGTTTTTATTTTTTTGCTCAAAACTGTTTTACCCCGGCTTGCTTCCCATGGCTTCCGGCCCGTTGCCCGCTTTGGGCAGGAGTTGTTTATAACACTCTTTAACAGGAGGATAAGAGTAATTTAAGTACAAAAAATTGGCAAGTTGCTTTGCCGGGCCTACCTTTGCAGCGATTTTCTGACAAACTCGAACAAATGATGAAAAAAAGCCTATTGTTGTTGGCCTTTGTAGCATTGAGCGTTATGGTTTCCTCTGCCCAGGAAAAGTACGGGCACCTGAACTTCGGCAGCCTGATCGCCATGATGGAGGAGACCAAAGCGGCAGACAGCGGCCTGGAGGCTTATCGCAAGCAACTGGTAGCCAAGGGAGAAGAGATGGCGGCGAAATTCAGGCAGGATTATGAAGCTGTGATCAAGGATGCCCAGGCAGGCAACCTCACTCCGGTTCAGCAGCAGCAGAAGGAGCAGGAACTGAGCCAGAAAAGAGAAGAAATCCTGGCGTATGAACAGGAGATGGGCCAGCAGATGGAAGCCAGGCGCAAGGAGCTACTGGGGCCCATCATTGACAAGGCCGAAGCTGCAGTGAAGGGCGTTGCAAATGAAAATGGCTATGTGATGATCTTCGACACCAGTGTTTTCAATGCGGTGCTCTTCGCTCAGGATGCAGATGACGTTATGCCTCTGGTTAAGGCCAAGCTGGGAATCACAGAAACTAAAGAATAGGCCTGCGTTTCCCCAACCTCACCTGCAGCGAGATGAAATTATTCAGGGCGCTTCTGTCCACTACGCCTACCAGTTTTCCTTTGTCATAAACCGGCAGTATGCGGTAGCCTTTCCACTGCATTTTGGGAAAGAGCGACTTCAGGGAGTCCGTGGCCAGTATGGCTTCGAAGCCCGGGCTGAACAACTGCCCGGCCAGAGGCGGATTTTGGCCGTCTTCTCCCTGCTTGGCTGCTTCCAGTAGTTGCTCTTCGGTTAGTATGCCCACCAGGTTCTGCCATTCATCGAAAACCAGGAAGTTGCGTTCCGTCCCTTGCCCGAGCGGGCCCATGGCCCGGCTTATGGGGTCCTGAGTGTATAGTTTGGTGAAGCTGGGGCGGAGCACATCGCCCACGAGATGATCTTCCAGTACGCCATCGAGTTTTACCATCCGGTACTCGTTGGCGGCAGTGACAAAGACGAAGACGCCGATCAGGGCCGTGATGTAGTGGTAGTTCCACAAACCATATCCCACCAGCAGTATGGCAATGAACTGGCCAATATACACGGCAACCTGAGTAGCCCGGAGGCGGCCCAGGCGAAGGGAAAGCAGGGCCCGCAACACCCTGCCGCCATCCATAGGAAAGGCAGGCAACAGGTTGAATACTGCCAGGACGAGGTTCAGGGCCACCAGGCCAAACAGGAAATACTGAAGGGGAGAAGGGTCGGCGACAATGAAATTGCTCTGCGGGTACAACACCTGCATGAAAAAGTTGACCAGGTCCTGCCGGCTTTCTTTCGAATGCAAAAGAGGAATGAAAGACAATATCGCCCCGATCGCAATATTGACCATCGGGCCGGCGATGGCCACCAGGAATTCATGCATGGGCTGTTCGGGCAGCCGGTCGAGCCGGGCAACGCCGCCAATAGGAGACAGGATAATGTCCCGCGTATCGACGCCGAAACGGCGGGCAGTGAGGGCATGGCCGAACTCGTGCAGGACCACACAGGCGAACAAGGCCAGGACAAAAGCCAGCACCCAGCCCATCTCCGCCCAGTCCAGAGACTGGCCCATCCCTTCGTAAAAGACGTAAACGAAGATCAGGACAAACGTCCAGTGTACCTGTACCGGAATGCCAAAAAACTTGGCGATTTGAAAAGACCCTTTCATTCTTCAGGTTTGCTGTAGTTATTACAAACGTCAAAACCGGCCGGGTGGTTGGTGGGATTCGTAAAAAAGCCCCTGCCATTGCCGGGCAGATGTTTTTTTGTGGGCCTTTGGCGCAACGGCAGCTAAAACAATATACTCTCCCCTCCGATCATCCCTCCTCCTTCACTCTTTCCAACCCTTCCTGCGCTTTCTCATAATCGGGCGCCATGCGGAGGGCCTGCTCGTAATCTGCCCGGGCAGCGGCCTTATTGCCGAGCATCTCCTGGGCCAGGCCGCGGTAATAGTAGGCCCGGATAAAAGTAGGGGAAGTTTTTATGGTTATATCGAACTGCTTTCGGGCCTGATCGATGGAGTCCATATCCAGATAAATGAGGCCTGAATTGAAATAGGCGTCTTCGTACTGGGGATCAACCAGGCTGATGCGGCGGTACATCTCGACGGCCCCCGGCAGGTCGCCGGCGTCGCTGAGGTAGTCGGCCCGGGCGTGTAAAGCCGTCACATTCTCCGGCCCCACCCTGATGGCGTTGTCGAAGTAACGCATAGCCAGCGGGTCGCCGATAGCGGCGTAGAGCTGGCCGAGGTTGATCCAGCCGTCAATGAGTTCCGAGTCGAATTCCACCGCTTTCTGGAAACTGTTGATGGCGCGGACGGTGTCTCCCCTTTCTTTGAAATTCATACCGAACATAAAGTAAGCCTCGGCGTTCTGAGGATCGATCTTAAGGATGCGGTCGATGGTCTTCATGGATGCTTCGTACTGCTTGAGGATCATCTGGAACTCGCTCAGTTTGAGCAGGGTGGGAATGCGCTCCGGATAGAGCTCAGCCGCCCGTTCCATGGTCTTCAGCGCCAGGCGCGACTTGAAATAGTCGAGATAAACGTCTGCCAGGAGATGCATGTATTCCACATTCGCAGAGTCAAAACTGAGGGCCTTGTTCAGGTCGCGGATAGCCTCGTCATAGCCGTCATTTTCATAGAACAGCCGCCCGCGCTCGGCGTAAAGGGCCGGGTCGTTGGGGTTCTGGCTTATTTTTACGGAGATGCCGTCGATGGCGGCATTGCCGGTCGTCAGGGCTTCCGTGGCGGCATCGTCTTTATCCTTGCTGCCGTTACCGCCACAGCTGCCGGCGCCCAGGCCCAGCAATAACGCCAAACCTATGATCCCGAATGTAGTTTTCATAACTTAAGTGACTTTTATAACTGAAATTGTGCACGAAGATACGGAATTTGCCTTCTTCAACAACTAACGCCTTATCCTATGAAAAGATTGGCAAGCGCTTATATGACGGGGGCTTTTGTACTCCCTCTGGCTCTGGCTGCCCAGTCCTGGTCCTGGGTGACGCCGGTCGACGGCAGCGACAGCGAAAGCTGTACGGCGCTGCTGGCCACTGCCGACGGGGGCCTGCTGGCCGGCGGCGCCTTCAGCGGCGCCCTCGAAGTACAGGGCTGGGAAGCAGCCGGCAGAGGCGGCGATGACCTCTACCTCCTGCGCTTCGGCGCGGGCCGCCAGTTAGAATGGGCTCTGGCGGCCGGCAGCCCGCAGGACGACGAAATACGGGCCGTGGCGGAGCTTCCTTCCGGCGATATTGCCCTGGCCGGCGCCTTCTGGTTTGAAATACAACTGGGCGATACGCTGATCGGCAGTGGCGGCAGCCCGCGGTCGCTCTTTGCAGCCCGGCTGAGCCCTGATGGGCAAATACGCTGGGCGAGGAGCTTCCCCGGCATGGGGCTGAAGAATATCAACGCCCTGGCGGCGCGCCCCGACGGCAGCCTGGCATTGGCAGGTTTTTTTGAACAGAACCTGAATCTGGGCGCCATAACGCTGGATTCCGGCCGGGATGACGGCGCCACTTTCGCCTTTGTCGCCGTACTCGACAGCGCCGGAGAAACGCTCTGGGCGCGGCAGGCTGGCCACAGCAACGACACCCGCGCCAACGCCCTGGCCCTGCTTCCGGGCGGCGCCCTGGCCATCGGCGGCTTCTTTAACGACACCACCCGCTTCGAAGAGAACCAGTTTACCGCCAACACCTTTGACCGCGATGTGTTCCTGGCCAGCTACAATGCGGATGGAGCGCTGCGCTGGGCCAGAAAAGCGGGAGGCGTGGTGGATGATGAACTTCGCGCTCTTGCCGCCGGCCCTGATGGGGCCATTTACGCCACCGGCTCTATGATCGGCGTGATGGCCCTCAGTGAGGAGATCGTCATACAGACGCCTACGGGCAACCCCGATCTTTTCCTGCTCAAATACGATGCCGATGGTACGCCTCTGTTCGGCCGCGCCCTGGGTGGCGCCCCCGTCCAGCAGGGCCTGGCCATCGATGTGTACGGCGGCCTGGTGGCCGTCAGCGGGACGTTCACCGGGGCGATCAGCCTGGACGGCCTCCTGGCCGAGAGTGGAGGCACTCCTGCCGGCTACGCCGCAGGCTTCAATACGGAAGGCTTTGCCCGCTGGCTGGTATCCATCCCTTCCTCGGCGGCCTCCCTGGCAAGTTGCCTGGATATCAGCGGGGATGGCAGGGTGCTGGTGGGCGGCAGTTATGTTCAGGATGCCGCTTTTGACGGAGAAACGCTTAGCTGCAGCGGCAGTACCGGCGTATTTGCCGGGCAGTTGGCCCCGGCCCTGACGCCCGCCGTGGAAGAGCCGCAGCGGGAAGAACTGGAAGTGCAGGTTTTTCCCAACCCGGGGAAGGGGCGCTTTTACCTGCGGCCAGGTGGGGCGCCTTATACGATCGAATTGTACGATGGCATGGGGCGGCGGCTGGGCCGGTGGGAGGGGGCAGATGAACTGCATGTAGAAGGCCTTCCGGGGGGCATCTATATGTTAGTAGTGTACCTGGGGGAGGCGCGCAGGGTGTTGCGGGTGCAGGCGGGATACTGATGTTCTTCGGTTACGGCTTAAAAGATCAGTGTACTATCCCTTCTTGCACAACCCCCAAACCTACGCCATCTCAGCCAAATCCATCCATCTTCCCTCCTTCTCTTCCAGTTCCTCATCCACGGCGGCCAGCGCTTTGGACAGCTCGGTGATCTTTTCCGGGGACAGCTCCGTGGAGTTGAACTGTTCGGTGATGGCCTGCTTGCGTTCTTCCAGTTGAAGGATTTGCTTTTCCAGGCGTTTCAGCTCTTTGCGTTCCTCCTGGCTCAGGCCGCCGCTCTTCTCCTGCCGGGCCTGCTGCTGCTCGCTGCCCTTCTGCTGTTCGGCGCGCTCCTCCCGGCGCTGCTCCCGCTCGCGTTCCTTCCGGATTTCACGGTAGTCGGAATAGGCGCCGTTGAAATCGCGGATACGCCCCTCCCCTTCGAAGATGAAGAGGTGCTCCACGATCTTGTCCATAAAGTAGCGGTCGTGGGTAACGATGATGACACAGCCGGGGAATTCCAGGAGGAAATCTTCCAGCACGTTGAGGGTGATGATATCGAGGTCGTTGGTAGGTTCGTCCAGGATGAGGAAGTTGGGGTTCTGCATCAGGATGGTGAGCAGGTGGAGCCGCCGGCGTTCGCCTCCGCTGAGCTTGGAGACGTAAACCTGCTGCTGCTTGCGGCTGAAGAGAAAGCGCTCCAGCAGTTGGGGGGCGGTCAGCTTCTGCCCCTTCTCCAGGGGGATGTACTCGGCAATATCCTGCACCACGTCGATCACGCGCTTATCCTCTTTGAGTTGTATGCCCTCCTGGGTGTAATAGCCGAAGACGGTATTCTCCCCGACGACGATCTTGCCGCCATCCGGGCGGATTTCCTGGGTAAGCATCTTCAGGAAGGTGGTCTTGCCCACTCCATTGGGGCCGACGATGCCCACCCGCTCATGCTTCCGGAATTTGTAGGAAAAGCCTTCGACGATCTTCTTGTCGCCGAAGCGCTTGCTGATGTTGTGGGCCTCCAGGATCTTCTTGCCCAGGCGCTGCCCTTTGATGTCGATCTGTACCTCTTTGTGTTCCCGCTTGCCGGATACCTTTTCTTTCAGGCCCTCGAAGGCATCCACCCGTGCCTTGGCCTTGGTGCCGCGCGCTTTAGGCATGCGGTTGATCCACTCCAGCTCTTTGCGAAGCAGCTTTTTATTCTTTTCCAGTTCGGCATTTTCCGTATCGTGGCGGGTGCTCTTTTTATAGAGGAAGTCGGAATAGTTGCCGGAATACTTGTACAATTGCCCATTGTCCAGTTCGATGATGAGGTTGCAGACCCGCTCCAGGAAGTAGCGGTCGTGGGTAACCATGAGCAGCGTGAGGTTGGGCTGCTGCAGGTATTCCTCCAGCCATTCGATCATATCGAGGTCGAGGTGGTTGGTGGGTTCATCGAGAATGAGGAAGTCCGGTTCTTCGATGATCAGTTTGGCCAGGGCCAGGCGTTTTTTCTGGCCCCCGGAAAGGGTGTTTACCTGCTCATTGAATTCTCCGATATTCAGTTTGGTGAGAATCTCCCGGATGCGGGCTTCGAAATCCCAGGCTTTGAGGTCGTCCATTTCGGCGATGGCCTTTTGCAGGTTTTCCGCACGGCCGGGGAAGAGCATGGCGTGTTCATAGCGCCGGATAGCCTGTATCACCGTATTGTCGGAGTCGAGAACTGCCTCCAGGATGGTGTGCTCGTCGAAAAAGTCCGGCTCCTGTTCCAGGTAGCCGATGCGCGCTTCGCGGTGGGCCAGGATGGCGGCCGCTTCCCCTTCCGGCAGTTCCTGCCCGGCGATAACCCGCAGCAGGGTGGTCTTGCCTGCCCCGTTCTGGGCCACGAGCGCCACCTTCTGCCCTTTATTGATCTGCAGGGACACATTCTGAAACAAGACCTTCTCGCCGTAGGTCTTCGTCACATTCTCCAATGAGAGGTAATTCACGGGCGCTAAATTTACAGGCTACGAAGCTACGCAATTTTAAAATATCCGGCCGGCGCTTTTTGTCGCCCTCTTTAACACAGAACGCGGATGAAGCGAATCCGGCGGATTGCGCTGATTTCACCTTTCAAAGGCCGATCTGCGCTTATCCGCATCATCCGCGTCATCCGCGTTCTATCGTTCTGTCAGGCGGGAAGAACTGTCAGTTCAGCTCGATAAGGTCATGTACGATATTGACCGTTTCCCGGATATAAATATCTTTGGTTACCTGTTCGATCCAGTTGTCATTGCGGGCTTTCCTGGCCTCGTCGATCTGTATGCCGGGCAGGTCTGTGGAAAGGTTGGCCACTCCGTGGTTGACTTCCAGCTCGAAGAGGCCTTCGTATCTTTCTGCCTCAGCTTCCTGTTCCTCCTGCATTTTCTGATAGGCGGCGAGTTGAAGCGGCAATTCGGTCTGATCGCGTTGTTCTTCCAGGCGTTTGGCATTTTCCAGGACTTTCTGGAAGGGAGCTGTCTCGGCCACGCGTTTGGCGCTGCGGGCCTTTATCTCCTCCAGGTTCCTGATTTTCATTACATTCTGGCTGTACTCTACGGCCGGAATCTCTGTCCATTCCATGGCGTATTCCCTTTCGCGCTCGCCGGTTTCAATATAATGGAGGTTGTCGGGCAGGACGATATCCGGTGTGACGCCGTGCAACTGGGTGGAGCCGCCGTTGATGCGATAGAACTTCTGGGTGGTAAGCTTGATCTCGCCCAACGGCTTCAGTTCGGAATAGCCGCGGATAGTGCGGTCAAGGTCCAGGAAACGCTGAACGGTGCCTTTGCCGAAGGTGGAATTGCTGCCGACGATGATGGCGCGGCCGTAGTCCTGCAGGGCCGCCGCCAGGATTTCGGAAGCGGAAGCGCTGTAGGTGTTGACCATAATGGCCAGCGGGCCGTCGTACTGTACCCGCGGGTCGACATCGCGGAGGACTTCCGGCGCCTGGCCCCGGGATTTCACCTGGACGACCGGCCCTTTTTCAATGAAAAAGCCGCTCATCTTGACCACGTCGCGCAGGGAACCGCCCCCGTTATTGCGCAGGTCGATGATGATGCCATCCACATTTTCCGCCTTGAGCTTCTCGATCTCCTGGGCAATATCCTCGGCGCTGAAACGGCCGTTATTGTCTTCGAAGTCGGCATAGAAGCTCGGCAGGTTGATATACCCTATGCGCTCGCCGTCGGCAGCGCCGTCCAGGATGAGGGACTTGGCAAATTGTTCCTCCAGGATGACGATATCGCGCTCGATGGTAACATCTTTGACCGTGCCGTCCACTTTTTTAATGGTCAGGGTGACCACAGTGCCTTTTTTACCCCGGATCAGCTGTACCACATCATTGAGCAGCATGCCCGTGATGTCGACAGCATCTTTCTCATCCTCCTGTTTTACCTTGAGGATAGTATCCTCCTCTTCGAGTTCCTTTTGTTTCCAGGCCGGGCCGCCCACTACGATCCGGGCCACCTTGGTGTAGTCGCCTTCGGTGCGCAGGCTGGCGCCGATGCCTTCCAGCCGGCCGGACAGGCGGATGTTGAAGTTTTCCTTATCTATGGGCTGGTAGTATTCGGAGTGGGGGTCGAAAATGTGGGTGATGGTATTGAAATAAATGCTCAGCCGGTCTTCGCGTTTCAGTTTCTGCATCCGGCCATACCAATCGTCAAAGAATTCCACGACCTCTTCCCTGGATTCTTTTTCCAGTTCTTCAAAACTGCGCTGCTCTGCCTCCTCCCCTTTGCCTTCCTGCTCCTCCAACTTGGCGGCCAGGCGTTCCAGTGTTTCGTATTTGGCGTATTTCAGCCAGAAGTCTTTCAGCTCGGCGTCGTCTCTGGCGAAGGGCCGCTTCTTGCCGTCGAGCTCGACGGACTCGTCGGCAGTATAATCGAAAGGTTCCGCCAGGGCCTCCCGGTAGTAGGCCTGGGTTTTATTCAGGGCGGCTTCCAGGATTTCGAGAGACAGGTCAAAGAACTCGAAGGAGCTTCCATTGGCCTCATCGTCGAGTTTGTGTTTATAAGGCGCCATACGGGCGAGGTCTTCCTCGGTCAGGAAGCGGCGGCCATAATCGACCTGTTCCAGGTAAAAATTGTAAACCTGCTCGGAAAAGCCGTCATCAATAGCCTTGGGGCGGAAATGAAGCTGGTTGAACCCGCTGAGGATGCTCTGCATCAGCACGGCCTCTTTTTCCGCGTTATCAACCTGAGGGTAAATAGCTGCCGCCAGAATGGCGATAGCCAGAATGGAAAAAAAAATCGGTCCTCTGAATTTCATAAAAAACGACATTTTGAAAAACAGTCTAGGTATGGAAATCCCTGAATGGCGCTGAAAAAACACGTTCTCCCTTTGAGAAGCTGTTTTTTCAGTACATTTAACGAAAAATCTCTGATAAATATACTTTTTTATTACAAAAATGTTGTAACCCTCCTGCGAATGAGCCGACTTTTAACGAATCGGTAACGATCCCAACTCCATGTCATTTATAGTACAACAATCCGGCAAGGCTTAAGTTATACAGGGGGCGCCCCGTTTGGCTGGCCAGACGGGGCGCCCCTCCCATCAATCCTTCAATCCTTCATTTTTACCCGGCCGAAGCCTTGGCGAAGGCGGGCCGTCATTCCCTACAACAACGGAGCGATCACCAACGCCACGACAGACATCAGTTTCAGCAGAATGTTGAGCGAAGGGCCGGAAGTATCCTTGAAGGGGTCGCCGACCGTGTCGCCCACTACTGCCGCCTTGTGCGGGTCGGAGCCTTTATAATACATTTTGCCGTCGATCTCAACGCCTGCTTCGAACATTTTTTTGGCGTTATCCCAGGCGCCGCCGGCATTGGACTGGAAGATGGCCATAAGTACGCCCGAGACCGTAACGCCGGCCAGCAGGCCGCCCAGCATTTCAGCGCCCCCGAGGAAACCGATCAGTACCGGAGCGCCGACGGCCAGCAGGCCCGGCAGCACCATTTCCCGGATAGCGGCCCGGGTGGAGATTTCCACACACTTGCCATATTCGGCTTTGCCGTCAGCGGCTTCAAACGTCTTGCGGTCTCCTGCGCTCCAATCCTTCATCTCCTTGCCATCATTGCGGCGCATCACTTCGAGGGCGGCTTTGAGGGCGGGAATATCCGAGAACTGGCGGCGCACTTCCTTGATCATGGACATAGCCGCCCGCCCTACCGCCTGCATGGCCAGAGCAGAGAACAACAGCGGCAACATGGCGCCGAGGAAAAGGCCCGCCATTACCGTCGGTTTAGATACGTCGATGGAGGCAATATTGGCTGTTGTCATAAAGGCGCCGAACAGCGCCAGGGCCGTCAGGGCGGCCGAACCGATGGCGAAGCCCTTGCCGATGGCGGCCGTGGTGTTGCCTACGGCGTCCAGCTTGTCGGTACGGCCGCGCACTTCCTTGGGCAGTTCGGCCATCTCGGCGATGCCGCCGGCATTATCCGAGATCGGCCCGTAAGCGTCGACGGCCAACTGGATACCCGTATTGGAAAGCATGCCCACAGCCGCAATAGCGATGCCGTATAGGCCGCCGAAATAAAATGCCCCGATAATAGAAGCGGCGATGATGATGACGGGGATAGCCGTCGAGATCATGCCCATGCCCAGGCCGGCGATGATGTTGGTGGCCACGCCGGTGCCCGATTGCTTCACGATGGTGCGTACCGGCAGGGTGCCCGTACCCGTAAAGAACTCCGTAACGATACCGATAAGCAGGCCGGCGACCAGGCCGATGATGGTGGCAAAGAAGATGCCGTTGGCCGTCATTTCCCGGACAGTCGGGGCCCCGGTGTCGTCGCGGTACAGTTGGTCTTCGTAAATCCACTGCCCGGGAAGCATCCAGGTGATGATGAAATACGACAGGATGATCATGACTGCCGAAGAGCCGAATTCTCCGATATTAAGAGCCTTCTGCGGGTTGCCGCCTTCCTTCACGCGCACGAAGAAGGTGCCCAGGATAGAAGTGACAATGCCTACGCCCGCCAGCACCAGGGGTAGCAGCACCGCATTGAGGCCCCCGAATTCGTTGCCTGCCTCGAAGCCGGCGACGCCGATGAAGGCCGCGCCCAGTACCATGGTGCCGACTATGGAGCCTACGTAAGACTCGAAAAGGTCGGCCCCCATGCCGGCCACGTCGCCTACATTATCGCCTACATTATCGGCAATAGTAGCCGGGTTGAGCGGGTGGTCTTCCGGGATGCCCGCTTCCACTTTGCCTACCAGGTCGGCGCCCACATCGGCCGCTTTGGTATAGATGCCGCCGCCTACACGGGCGAACAGGGCGATAGAGGAAGCGCCGAAGGAGAAGCCGGTGATGACCGTGATGACTTTAGCGATGTCCCAGCCCATATTGGTGTAAACGAGGAACAGCACACCCAGGCCCAGCACCCCAAGGCCGACAACGCCGAGGCCCATCACCGACCCACCGGCAAAGGCCACTTCCAGGGCGGCGCCCAGGCTCGTACGGGCGGCATGAGTGGTGCGCACATTTGCCCTGGTAGCTACCCGCATACCGATAAAGCCGGCCAATGCGGAACAGACTGCCCCGGTGACGAAGGACAGGGCGATGAGCGGCGAGGATTCTTTCTCAACGCTGCCGCTGATGCCCAGCAAAATGGCCACTGCCAGAACAAAAATGGCCAGCACCCGGTATTCCGCCTTCAGGAAGGCCATGGCCCCATCAGAAATGTTCTTCGCGATCCTGGCCATGCGTTCCGTGCCTACCTCTTTTTTCGACACCCAGGAAGTGCGCCAGAAAGTGTATAACAATGCCAACACGCCGAAAACGGGAATGGCAAGCGTAATTGTTTGACCCATGATTTTTTCGTTTATAAAATTAGATTATACATTTATTTCGTGGCAAGTACTTCACCCTCGGAGCAGTGAACCCCTTACCGGTTTTTCGCAAGGGCTGCAAAGCTAAGGCAAATTTGTTTTTTGTCCAACTAACCCTATTATAGTTATGACAAACAAGCTGTTATACCTGGCCTGACAGTTGGCGGACAGCGCGAAACCGGCCCTGCGCAGCGCCGAATGGCAAAAATATATAAAAACCTATATATCTGGGAAAAAAATAGCTATGATCCTTCTACGAGGCAATATTTTCAAGGTTGCGGCAGGCGGGGATTTTGGCAGTATGGGATCACTCTGTGACCCACTCCACTTTTTCCTCTGCAGGCCGGCGTTTTCCTTCTATGGCAGGCATATCGTGATAGCCCATGTAAAACAAGCCCAGGCAACGCTCGCCCTCCTTCAGGCCCAGGAATTCATCCGCCTCCAGGATGGATCGCGGGCTACTCCAGTAGCAGCCAATACCATAGGCCGTACAGCTGAGCCACATGTTCTGGACAGCGCTGGCCACGGAGGCCAACTCCTCCCATTCCGGCACCCGTTCCTGAGGGTCGCGCTGCATACAGATGGCGATAACACAGGAAGAGCGCTGCGGGTTGCTCAACGTTTTATCATACTTGCGTTCAGAAAATTGTTCGGCAGGAGTGTTCTCCCGGTACCATCCGGCCAGATATTCGCCCAGCCGGCGCCTGGCCTCAGCGCGGAACACCTTGAAGCGCCAGGGCTCCGTAAGCCTGTGCGTAGGCGCCCAGTTGGCATTTTCCAGTATTTCCTTTATTATTTCATCCGGTATGTGCCGGCTGTTGTAGCTGTTGGGAAAGATTGACCGGCGCTGCCGGATCAGCTCGCTGGCCTGCTCTGCGGTTATGGGCATGATCGCTTTTTGCCGCAAAAATAAGCGTTGCCTCCTTTTTTTTCAATTAAGCGCTTCTATTTCAACTCGCAGCCTTTCACAGCGTTTTTTTAAAAGATTTAATTCATTTTTTTCAATAAATATTGAAAGTATTGGATGAGTGTACTATATTTGTTTACGTTCCTGGACAGCATAAATATTCATTTTATCCGGGAGTATGCAGGCCCTGGCAGGTTTTTCCATCTTGCTGTTTTAGGATTCATATCAATTAATGTCCGGGCGCTTACCCTAAGTCAGTAAACTATGATCAGCAGAACGAGAATGAAAAAAGACCTGATCGGCCAGTCCATGATCATTGCGGGTTTAGCGGCCACAGGCCTTTACAGCCTCCCCTGGGCAATATTTGTCACGCTGCTTTCCGTGCTTGGAGTATGGCAGGGCGCCAGCGCCTTACAACTGGCGCTGGCCTATGAGTACCAGGAACGCTATCCTTTCCTGTGGTTGTTCCTGGGGTTAATATTAACGCTGCCTTTGGGGATCTGGCTGCTCGGCGCCTGGATGGCCTTTCCTGTGGCCCTGGGCCTGCTGGCCTATTTTATTGTTACCGTGCGCGATACTGTGCACATTCTGCAGCGGCCCCGCTCTTTCTGGGATTTGTGAGGGAAATAAAGGATGGCAAATACTCTTTTCCGGCCGGGCTGAAAGAAGGCGAAGCCTGCATCGTCGCCGGGGTTCAGTACCAGGCCGAGGCTTTCCCGCAATACCCCGGCCCTGGCAATGGAGCGGGGATTCCTGACACTGTAAAACCATCACCCCCCACGCATCCACACATCGCGCTGAGGGAAAGGAATGGTAACGTCGTTCTTCCGGAAAGCCTGGTCGATCTCAAAACGTATATCGCTTTTAACATCTTCGATCCGGAGGAATTCGTGCGACCAGAAGTGGATTTGAAAGTCCAGGGAAGAGTCTCCGAAGTCGACGAAGCGCACAAAAGGGGCAGGATGGCGCAGGACGAAGGCATTTTCCCTGGCCACGTTGAGCAGAATCTTTTTCACCAGTTCGGTATCCGAGCCGTAGGCCACGCCTACCTTCACAAAAAAGCGGGCCTTATTGTCGTTGTGGCTCCAATTGACCACCTTTTCAATAATGAGCTTTGAATTGGGGACGATAACGGTGATGTTGTCCCGCGTTTCCACCAGCGAGGTCCGCACGCCGATGCGCCGTACTGTACCGACAAGGCCTTCTATCTCTACGACATCCCCCACTTCTACTCTGCGCTCGAAGAGCAGGATGATGCCGGAGATCAAATCTTTGAAGGTTTCCTGAAGGCCCAGGCCTATACCGACCAGCAGGGCGGCGGCGCCACCCCAGAGGACGGTCAGGGTGAAACCCAGGGCTTCCAGCGCCATCAGAATGGCAATGACGTAGATAAAATACTGCAGCAACTGGTTGATGGCGTACTGCGAACCCAGGTTGATATTTTTTTTCCGGTAATAATTTTTGAGTACCAGATGGATCATCACCCAGCTGGCCAGGCGGGCAAGGAGCAGGAGAAATACCGCGTTCAGTACGTTGACCAGGGTAAAGGGAGTACCTTCCGCCTGGCCTTTGGCCGGGGGAGAGGTGAAAAATTCCGGATTGATCTCAAAGGCCTGTACAATGAAAAGCAAGGCCAGGACGTAAACGACATACTGCACCATCCGGCTGGTCTGCTTTCGCGAGTCCTTGAGATATTCGTCCAGTTCGACGGCTTTTTCTTCTTTTTGCTCGTAATAGTTCTGAATGAGTATCTTGGAAATGACCAGGTCCAGCAATCGCGCGAGTTGCCATACCGCCAAAGCCTGAAGTATGGTAGAAATCTTGAGGTTGGGCGCCGTGGCGCTGGTGGTCTCGACCAGCATCCGGTCGGCCTGGAAGAGAAAAAGCAGGCCCAGCAGGCCGGCCAGGATGAGGAAGGTGGCCAGGATGGCGCGCATTTTGCGCCGGCCTGCCTGGTTGAGTTCCACTTTTTCGAAAAAGCGGGGCAGCAAACGATAGGCAAGGAGCCGGTAGGCGATAAAAAGAACCGCCACCAATGAAACGGACAGGATTGCGTGGTAGGTTTTTACTTCATATCCTCCCAGGCTGAACAAGCCGCTATTGAAAAATTCACCCATAGGCCTAAAATAGATGGTTTCCGGGACAAAATTAGGAGCAGAAAGCTTAATTTATTCCGGAAAACCCAAAATTATTGTGATGAACAACATTCAGGGACAGCTTGTCGACCTTCACAACCGCGAAATCTATCCGGCGGAAGTACGGCTGCTGGACGGCAGGATCAGCGACATTCGCCGGCTGGAAAAGGCGGCGGGCCCCTACATTATGCCGGGCTTTGTAGACGCCCACATTCACATTGAGAGCTCCATGCTCGTTCCTTCGGAGTTCGCCCGCCTGGCTGTGGCCCACGGCACGGTAGCCACCGTATCCGACCCGCACGAGATCGCCAACGTGCTGGGCATCGAAGGCGTGCATTACATGATCGAAAACGGCAGGCGCACGCCTTTCAAGTTCAACTTCGGGGCGCCATCCTGCGTGCCCGCCACCGCCTTTGAAACGGCAGGCGCCGGGATCGATGCGGCGGGCGTTTGGTCTCTTTTGCGGATGCCGGAGGTGAAATACCTGGCGGAAATGATGAATTATCCGGGCGTGCTGTACCAGGATAAGGAAGTGATGGCCAAGCTGGCTGCCGCCCGGAAGCTCGGCAAGCCCGTCGACGGCCACGCGCCCGGCCTGCGCGGAGCCGACGCCCGCCGGTATTTCGAAGCCGGCATCAGCACGGACCACGAATGCTTTACTTACGAGGAGGGCCTGGAAAAACTCCAGCTGGGCATAAAAGTTATCATCCGGGAGGGGAGCGCCGCAAAAAATTTCAATGCGCTTATTCCCCTGTTGCCTCAATTCCCCGATCAGATCATGTTCTGCTCGGATGACAAACATCCGGACGGCCTCATCCTGGGGCATATCAACCAACTGGCGGCGCGGGCAAGGGCGGCCGGATATGAGCTGTTCGACATCCTGCGGGCGGCCTGCCTCAACCCCGTCCTGCACTACGGCCTGGACGTAGGCCTGCTGCGCCCGGGAGACCCCGCTGATCTCATACTGGTGGAAAACCTGGAAAATTTCACCGTGAAAGCCACCTATATCGACGGCATTCTCGTGGCGGAAAACGGGGCCAGCCTCATCGAGAGGGCGGATGCTCCTGTACTGAATAATTTCCATGCCTCCCCAAAACGAACAGAAGCATTCGACATCCCGAGAAAAGGGTCAAAAATCAGGGTGATCCGCGCCCTGAATGGCGAGATCATCACGGAGCAGTTCATCACCGAAGCCAGGATCGTTAACGGCTTTGCCGTTTCAGCCCCTTCCCGGGACATACTGAAAATGGCCGTCGTTAACCGCTATACGGAAGCCCCGCCGGCATTGGCCTTCATCAATGGGTTTGGGCTGAAGCAGGGCGCCATCGCTTCCTGCGTCGGGCATGATTCTCATAACATTATTGCCGTAGGGGGCGACAGCCATTCTATCTGCCGGGCAGTAAACCTGATCATACGGCACAAAGGCGGGATTTCGGCGGTTTTTCAGGATGAAGAGATGGCGCTGCCGCTGCCCGTTGCCGGTATCATGACAAATGCAGATGGCTACGAAGTGGCCCGCGCCTACAAGCAGATCGACAATTTTGCCCGGCAAAAGATGGGCAGCCCCCTCAGCGCTCCATTCATGGCCTTATCCTTTATGGCCCTGCTGGTCATCCCCAGCCTGAAGCTTGGCGACAGAGGCCTGTTCGATGGCAGCTCGTTCCGGTTCACGCCGCTGTTTGTGGAGGGGTAAGGGACGGGCAACTCCGTAAACATACATTCTTTACTTAGCACAGATTAATTATCTTTGGGGGCTTAAAGAAAACAGAGCAAGATAAAACCATTAATAACTGCTCATGCTAAGGTTGCTGGCCAAGGCCATATCCCTCATATTTCACCCCCTGCTGATCGTAACCTACATGCTGGTGTTGCTGTTGCTGGCCAACCCGTACCTCTTTGGCGTAAGCAGCATCGGGGACAAGGCCAGCCGCCTGCTGATCCTGCAGATATTCCTTTCCACCTTTTTCATTCCTGCGGTGGCCGTAGCCATGCTGCGCCTTACCGGCATGATCCGCTCTTTTGAGATGGAGAGCCGGCAGGAACGCATCGGGCCCTACATCATTACCGGCATGTTTTACCTGTGGATGTTTCGCAATTTTCTGGACAACCCCAACATACCTACTGCTTTTACGAGTTTTTTGCTGGGAGCGGCGATCGGCCTCTTTTTCGCTTTTTTCATCAACATTTTCTCCAAGATCAGCGCTCATGCTGTTGGCATGGGCGGCTTACTGGGCATGGTCGTCATCACGATGTTGTTGTTCAGTTACGACACTTTTACTCTATCCTCGGCCCGGGGATCAATGGAGGTGAGCATGAGCACTTTACTGCTGGCCACCATCGTTCTGGCCGGCCTGGTGGGGACGGCCCGCCTCATCCTGAAAGCACACGAGCCCATGGACCTCTATGGCGGATACCTGGTAGGGTTTGCTTCGCAGTTCATGGCGCTGCGTTTTTTATTCTAACCAAATGCTTATGGAAAAACAAGCGATCATCGTAGGCGCTGGATTAGTCGGCTCTTTATGGGCGGCGCTCCTGGCCAAACGCGGCTATTCCGCCGATGTGTTCGAACTGAGGGAAGACCCCCGGCAGGCAGGCTTTACCGGGGGGCGCTCCATCAACCTGGCCATGAGCGCCCGGGGCTGGCGGGCGCTGGAAAAAGCAGGTGTCGAAAAAGAAATCCGCGAGGTGGCCATTCCCATGCGCGGCCGCATGATGCATGATGAAGAGGGCGCCCTCACTTTTCAGCCCTACGGGAAAGAAGGCCAGGCCATCTATTCGGTATCCCGCGGCGGCCTGAACCTGGCGCTGATCCGCATTGCGGACAAATATGAAAATCTCCGCTTCCACTTCGGCCAGAAATGCCTGGGCGTTGACCTGAAAAGCAATACCGCCCATTTTGAACATGCTGCAACCGGCGGGCGCCGGGCAGCAGGAGCGCCGCTCATTTTCGGTACGGACGGCGCTTTTTCCGCCGTGCGCCGCAGCCTGATGAAACTGCCGCGCTTCAACTATTCCCAGCAATACCTGGAATACGGCTATAAAGAACTGCATCTTCCCCCCCGGGCGGATGGCGCCCACGCCATGAATCCAAACGCCCTCCACATCTGGCCAAGGGGGAAGTTCATGATGATCGCCCTGCCCAATGTGGACGGCAGCTTTACGGGCACACTCTTCCTGCCCTTCGACGGGCCCGAAGCCAGTTTTGAACAGCTTCAAACTGATGAACAGATCATGGCTTTCTTCCGGAAATACTTTCCGGACAGCATCCCGCTCATCCCGGGCCTGATGGAAGATTTTCACAACAACCCCACCTCCGCCCTGGTAACCGTCCGCTGCCACCCCTGGCAGTATGAAAATAAGGTGCTGCTCCTCGGCGACGCCTCCCACGCCATCGTGCCCTTCTACGGACAAGGTATGAATTCGGGCTTCGAAGACTGCTCCATCCTGGACGAACTGATGGAAGCCCATAATGACGACTGGAGCCTCATCATGGAAAGCTTTAACCGGGACCGCCCCGGGGACGCCAATGCCGTTGCCGACCTGGCCCTGCGCAACTTCGTGGAAATGCGCGACCGGGTGGCCGACCCCCGCTTCCTGCTGCGCAAAGAAGTGGAGGCCTACCTCAACGAAAAATATCCGGAAGATTTTCTGCCCCTGTATTCGCAGGTGACCTTCAGCCATATTCCTTACAGCCGCGCTCTGGCCGAAGGGCTGGCGCAGGATGAACTCTTTGGCCGCATTCTTGCCATCAGGGGCGTCGAAGATAACTGGCGGGACAACCCGGAACTGGAAGAAGTATTCCTCCAATGGCTGAGGGAACGGAAGAGCGCCTGAGCGCAAAACTATTTCCGGCTGAAAATCATTCTACAATAGAATGCCCGTTTTGGCGGCCAGCCTGCAAACCTAAAAGAACACCCGCCATGAAGCCCGTTTTTGCCTTGTTGCTCATCGCCGCATGCCAGCCACTTTCCGCACAGGACGAAAAGGCCCCTTATCACATCTTCAGCATCTACTTTGACGGGGGCAGCCACTACATCGACGGCCAGCAAAGCGAAGAGCTTACCTTATGGCTGCAGCAATTCCCACACATCGAAGACTATGAGATCAGCGTTCACAGCTATACCGACGACATCGGGAGCAAGGAGTACAACGCCTGGCTTTCCCGCAACCGCAGTGAAGCGGCCATCCGCAGGCTCATGGAGAACGGCATAGCTCCGGAGCAGATTTCCATCCAGGATTTTGGCGAACTGAACCCCATCTATGACAACTCGACCTGGGAAGGAAAGCTGAAGAACCGCCGGGTGGATATTATCCTTAAGCCGATCTCTACTTAACACTTCAACGTTTGCATTTTTCCCCGGCCCTCTCCATCTTGTGGCAGTTTTGAAAAATCTTACATGAGGCGACGACTGACCGCATATTTCCCATGGGCATTACTTCTTTTCCTGGCCATTACCTCTTTCTCCAGCGGGGGCGGCCAGAAGGAAGCCTTCAAAGCGCACTACAAGGGCATGGTGCTCTACGGGGAGGGCCATTACCAGCGGGCCGTCGGCAAATTTGAACAGGCATACCATGCCATCCCCGGGAATTATAACTTTGCGCTTTCCCTGGCGGTAGCCCTGAGCCGGGCCGGGAGGGCGACGGAGGGCCTGAAAGTGCTGGATAAATGCAGCGGCCTGCTCAGGGATAAAGACCCGGAGTAC